>DAOTXZ010000052.1:0-3073 GCA_034435115.1 Dehalococcoidia bacterium
GTTTTGGGGTGGCTCTGGTGGTTAAGAGTCGGGATGCGCTAATAATGGACGTCTTGCTTCTGATTATGGCCTTTCAGATACTTTTTAGTAAGGGTGGGTTTCTGAGCCTGGGATCGAGGCTTTTCGGCAAGAGGACCTCAGAACCCCTACCTCAATAGATTTCGCCGAACCCTACTTGCCTCGTGCTGGGGCAAGGCCGTGCAACTCGAGCAGTGTGGTATTGGAGAGGATGCGCTCGGTCAGGTCGTCTGCAACAATCCTTCCTTTATCGAGAACGACGGTGCGCTCGCAGAGGGCCTTGACCAGCTCCAGGTCATGCGAGGCGATCACCTTTGTCATTGGCAATCCCCTCAGTAATTCGACGAGACTCCACTTACCTCTGGGGTCAAGGTTGCTGGTGGGCTCATCGATCACCAGTATCTCGGGCCTCATGGAGAGAACGGTGGCGATAGCGATGCGCTTCCTCTCACCGATGCTCAGGTGGTGGGGGGAGCGCTTATCGGACCCCTCCATTCCCACCCACTGGAGTGCCTCGGTTACCCGCCTTCGCACCTCTGCCCTAGGAAACCCCATGTTGAGGGGGCCAAAGGCTACATCGTCGAATACAGTGGGGGAGAAGAGCTGGTCATCTGGGTTCTGAAAGACAAGCCCAACCTTGCCTCTGATCCATTTGAGATTCTTGCCATTGACGGGGACGCCAAATATTTTGACCACTCCGTTGCCTGTGAGGATGCCGTTGAGGTGGAGTAGTAAAGTTGACTTTCCTGCCCCGTTGGGGCCGACCACTGCCACTGTCTCGCCGGGGCTTATACTCAGGCTGATGTCGCTCAGTGCCTGCTGTCCATCAGGGTAGCTGAAAGAGAGGCTTTCAATCTCTATTGCATTGTCCAAAGAAGCTCTCCTCAGAATTATAAGAGTGTCATAAAGCCAATGATGGCCAGGGCGAGGCCAAAGGCGACTGCAAAATAGGTGTCCTGCCTCGCGAGGCGCAGCTCCGCAAGCGCTCGTGCCTGCCCGTCATAGCCCCGGGCAGCCATCGCTTGGTAGACCCGCTCGCCTCGCTCATAGCTTCGGATGAATAGGGTGCCGATCATATTGCCAACAGTCTTTATCTGCCTGACCCGGCTGGCGCCTAAACTACGGCTATCCCTTGCCCGCTGCATTCTCATCACCTCATCGATGGTAACGAAAATATACCGATACATGAAGGAGAGGATCATTATCATCGTTCTGGGAAATCTGAGCTGCTCCAGACCCTTGAGAAGGCTGGCAAGGCCTGTTGTCGCCGTTAGGATGATAAGGCTCAGGATGGATAGCCAGGCCTTGATGAGCACGTTCCACAGGATTAGAAGGCCATTATGGGTGACTGACACCTGCCATATCCAGATATTGTAGCTCCCCGCCGTCTCACCCCCAGCAAAGAAGGGGATGAAGATGGCAATAAGCACTACGAAGGGGATGACGACCAGCGATCTCCTCAGGACAAAGCTAATTGGTAGCTTTGATAGAAGCAATAAAGCAGTGATCAGGGCAAGATAGCAGGCAAACGCCTGCCATCTGGTGGGTGGGGTGGCGACCACCATTATGATGAAGGTGAGGATGGCAATGAGCTTGGTGCGGGGATCGAGCCTGTGTATCAGGCTATCGAGGTCGCTATATCTGTCGATGAAGCCATGCTGCATTGCCGAGCCCCCACTCTAGCCCCTCGCTGATTTCTCTGCCCTTAGCAATCGAGCCACTCCGAAGCCAACGCCGAACATAATGAGTGTGCCAGCAATCCCAGCAAGTATCGTTGCCGCTGCCTCATTGCCCACACCGGGGAAGAGGTAGTCGGCGATAAGCTGATAAGGGGCTTCATGTGCCACCTCGATAAATCCTTGATCCTCAGCAACCCTCTCAAGTCCATCGGGTGAGGTGGAGGCAAGGGGTGATAATAAGGCTACCCCTAAGCAGATAAGCAGGCCGATATGCCACCATTTGATCCTCATCGCTTCCTCCTAGATCTTCTTCAGTTCCATTAAATCCGCCCTTGTCGCCATCACGAAGCTGAGCACAGCGATGGTGATCAGGCCCTCGCCGATACCGATAAGGGCATGTATGCCGGCCATCGCTGGAAGAACGACATGAAATGGCGATGTGCCTGAGACCGCAAGCTCGATGGCGCAGAAGATAGAGGCGGCGAAAACCGAGCCCCAGGCGCCAACAAAGCCTCCGACGAGCCTCCCTTTTCGGTTACCGGATATCCTCTCTATACCACGATAGGTATAGTAGCCAACAAGGCTGGCAACGATGCCCATGTTGAAGATATTGGCCCCCAGAGTGAGGAGACCCCCGTCCTGGAAGATTAGGGATTGAACGATGAGGACACAGCTCATTATCAGCACCGATGCCCAGGGTCCCAGGAGGATCGCTGCCAGGGCGGCGCCGATAAGATGCCCCGAGGTGCCCCCAGCGATGGGGAAATTGAGCATCTGGGCGGCGAAGATGAAGGCAGCCAGTACCCCCATTAGGGGCACCTGCTTCTCAGCGAGCTTGTTTCTGGCCTGTCTCAGGGCGTAGCCCACACCACAAGCCGAAATAGCATAGGTGGCGCCCACTGTGGCTATGTTCAGAAAGCCGTCCGGGATATGCATTCTAAACCTCCCTCCTGTTTGTTGTTGCAATCTGATGCAATTGCATTTTATCGCAACAAGTGTCCAAAAAATTTATCTCTGGCAATTTCCACATCGACCGAAGATGGCAAGATGCCTCAGGTCTGCGACAAAACCATACTTTTGTAGCAGTGAATCTTTCACGGAAGCAAGAAGGGACTCATCCAGCTCAAATACTGCCCCGCATTTCTGACAGACAAGATGGTGGTGATGACCCTTATCGGCAAGGTGGTAGCGGAGCCGCCCCTCCCCAAGGTCTGTCTCGGTTACTAACCCCAAGCCCTTCAAGAGTTCCAGGGTGCGGTATACTGTGGAAATGTTGATACGGGGATATTTGGCATGAACCTGGGCATAGATCTCTTCGGCGCTGATGTGATTATCGCTAGCTTCTATGGCAGCAAGGACCATCATCCTTTGTGGGG
>DAOTXZ010000053.1:0-3165 GCA_034435115.1 Dehalococcoidia bacterium
CCTCCTCGACCGGGAGGGGGTGATGGGGGAGGTTGACTGCCCGAAGATTCGAGGCCTAGGGGAGGTGATGGAGCATCTTTAGTTTGCCCCATCCTCTCCAGCACCTCCACAAGCACTCCCTGCCACCCCTCCCCCAGCTGCCTCATATCCAGGCGTATCTGGCTTGACCCCACCTTTATCCCCTCCCTGTGGCTTGGCTCAAGGAGCTGCCTATCGAACCTTCCCACCCTTAGCTCAAGCACAATCTGCCCGTGCTCATGGGAGATAGCCTTTATGCCGGCTTGTGTGGCAAGAGCCTTGGCCTTGACGATATAGAGGAGGTTTTCTAAAGGTGCAGGGAGTTTTCCAAATCGGTCGGTTAGCTCTTCCGCTATATCCTCTACCTCTTGGGGGGAGGAGAGCCTTGCCAGCCGCTGGTAGAGGGCGAGGCGGGTGCTGAGATCGGCAACATAACCCTCGGGGATGTAGGCATTGAGGGGTAGGTCTATGGGGGGACTAGGAGCCTCAGCCTTTCTTTTGGGAATCCCCTGCTCCCTTGCCCTGAGCTCTTCCACTGCTTCGGCGAGGAGGCGACAGTATAGTTCGAAGCCCACCGCGCCAATATGCCCACTTTGCTCCGGCCCCAGAATATTGCCGGCGCCCCGGATCTCGAGGTCTTTCATGGCGATACGGAACCCCGCCCCAAGCTCCGTGGCCTCGAAGATGGTCCTGAGGCGTTTTATCGCCTGGGGGGTGAGGCGTTTCCCTTTACTATAAAGGAAATAGGCAAAGGCGCGGCCTGAGCCCCTCCCTATCCTGCCTCGGAGCTGATAAAGCTGGGTTAGCCCAAGCTTATCGGCTTCATTGACGATGAGGGTGTTGACATTTGGCATATCAAGACCCGATTCGATGATGGTGGTGCACAAAAGTATGTCCCTGTTGCCATTTGAAAATTCGAGCATGACTCGCTCTAGCTCCTCCTCGGGCATCTGGCCGTGGGCGATGGCGATCTCAGCCTCAGGCACAAGCTCTCTTAACCGGGCGGCAACCTGTGAGATGGTTTGCACTCGATTGTGGACAAAGAACACCTGCCCCCCTCGGTCGAGCTCCCTCAGTATCGCCTTTCGAATGAGTCCTTCGTCATATTCAGAGACATAGGTCTTAATGGGCAGGCGCTCCTCAGGCGGTGTCTCCATGGTGCTCAAATCCCTCACCCCTGCCAGGGCCATGTGAAGGGTGCGCGGGATCGGCGTTGCGGTAAGGGTGAGGACATCCACCTCCCGTCTCATCTTTTTGAGGCGCTCCTTGTGGGCAACGCCGAGTCTTTGCTCCTCGTCGATAACCACAAGGCCGAGGTTTTTGAACTCAACATCCTTCTGGAGAAGGCGATGGGTGCCGATGCAGATATCAATAGCGCCACTCTTCAGCCCCTGGATGATATCCCTTTGTTCTTTATCTGAGCGGAAGCGACTTAACATCTCCACCCTTATCGGGAATGCCGCAAGGCGCTCGTTGAAGGTGGCGAAGTGTTGTTGGGCAAGCACAGTCGTCGGCACAAGCACCGCCACCTGCATTCCATCCATCACTGCCTTGAAGGCTGCCCTCAGGGCAACCTCGGTCTTGCCATAGCCAACGTCGCCGCAGACCAGCCGATCCATTGGCTTTGGCCTTTCCATATCCTGCTTCACCTCCCAGACTGTCTCAAGCTGGTCGGGGGTCTCTACATAGGGGAATGAAGCCTCCAGCTCCTGCTGCCAGGTGGTATCAGGGGAAAAGGCGAAGCCAGGGAGAACCTCCCTCGCCGCATAGAGGGCCAGGAGCTCCCGGGCAAGGTCACCCGCTGCCTCCCTCACCCTTTGCTTGGTGCGTTCCCACTCATGGGTGCCCAGTCGGCTGAGCGCCGGGGGTGGACTGGCTCCGCTATAAGGGCTCACCCGCTCCACCTGGTCAGTGGGGACATAGAGCCTGTCGCCAGCGGCATATTCCAAAACGAGGTATTCGCGCTCAACGCCGTTAAGGCTCATCCTGGTCATCCCCACAAACCTGGCGATGCCATGCTCGATGTGAACCACATACTCGCCGGGGGATAGCTCTGAGAGAAAGGCGTGGCGACGCACCGGGCGCCTCCTTACCAGGCGACGCTTCTTGGCGGAGCCGAAGATTTCGGCATCGCTCAGGAGGGTGACCTTATCTATCACCCATCCCTGATCAAGTGACCCTTGAACCAGGGAGACGGAGCCGGGAGGGGGCGGTTCTGTTAGCCGCGGAAGGGGGGGAGAAATGATATCCTTTTCCATGAGCAGCTCTGAGAGCCGCTGTGCCTGCTGGGAGATAATTACAATGCGTCGCCCCTCCTTGAGCATCTCGCCGAGCTCCTTGAGAAAGAGGTGAAGCCTGCCGCTATAGATGGGTGCCGGAGCAAATTTCATCTCATAGTGAGGCACTGTCTCATCATCCCCAATCCATTCCCTGACCTCGAGTCGCCGTCCTATCCCCTCAAACCTTTTGCTGAGCTCCGCCCACCCCAGATAGGGAGCGGGGAATCCTCCCGGTAGCTCCCCCCGCTCAAGGTGCTGCCGGAGCAACTCGCCTGCCTGGTTATCCAGTTCGTTCAAAGCTCCCTCAATCTCGCCGGGCTCATCGAGGATAAGAAGGGTCTCCCGCGGAAGGTAGTCGAGGATGGTGCTATTGTGAAATAGGGGAATATAGAACTCCTCCCCCTCGAAATGCTCCCCCTGAAGAAGCATTGCTACCTCTTTCTCGACCCTGGCTCGGGTCTCCTTACTGCATTTTGAGAGGTCGAGGGTATTGAGGATTTGTCTTACCTTTGGCTCATCCCCCCTTGGTTCAAGAAGAGCTTCCCTGGCGGGGGTGATAACTATGGAGGTTACTAGCTTTGTTGAGCGCTGTGTTGCCGGGTCAAAAAGGCGGATACTCTCTATCTCATTTCCAAGGAGCTCGACCCTGGCTGGGAGGTCACTCGAGGGTGGGTAGATATCGACGATGCCGCCTCGCCGGCTAATGGTTCCGGGAACCTCGACTGCGCTCTCCATCTTGTATCCCATCGCTCTCCACCTGTTAAGCAATTGCTCCACCTCAACTTGCATATCTTGTCTGATTGTGTGACAGGCGGAGACGAAGCTTTCTGGGGGTAGCGTCTTTCGGGCTACGGCATGGGCTGGGGCA
>DAOTXZ010000054.1:0-18680 GCA_034435115.1 Dehalococcoidia bacterium
CTTCTCCCCATCCCCCCAAAAAGGAGCTCAGCATCATAGCCGACATCCAAGGTGGCAAAGAAAGCCCTCACCACTATAATGGCAGACTGGAATTCTGTGGGGCGGTGACTTGCGGCGGTGGAGATAAAGAGCCCCCTCCGCCTCGCTCTCCTATCAGGGATTTTCAGGACATTCCTCCTCACCCACAGGCACTGGCAGCGGTCGATCATCGCCTTGACCTGGGCAGTTACATTGCGAAAGAAGATGGGGGAGGCCAGAAAAAGGCAATCTGCCGCCTCAAGCCTTGGGTAGATCCACTCCATATCATCCGCGATAGTGCACTGCCCGGTGGCAAGGCAATCATCACAATAGGTGCAAGGGGCAATATCCAGCTCTCCGATTACCAGCTTCTCGGTCTCCGCTCCGCGGCTCTCTGCCCCCTCAAGGGCCCAGTCGAGAACGATTTCGGTATTTCCGCCACGCCGCGGGCTTCCTGAAATGCCAAGAACCTTTGTCACTATACAAGCCTTCCCTCAAGCTATAATGGGGGAGACCGGCGTTATCTGGTCTCCCCCATTATAGCTATCCCAAAGCCTATGTTTCAAGGGGTCATGGTGAGGATCTTCCTCACCTGCTCTGGGTATTTGGCAATGAAGATGAGCTCATCGTCGGTAAGGGGGGACTGGGTATGGCTATTGGCATACTGAACCAGCTCCAGTATTCGGTATGCCTCCTCATCGCTGTGGAAGGTGATCCCGAGCCTTTCATAGACATACTTCATTCCGGCAAGCCCACCATACTCCCCAGTAGTAATAACCCGCCCGGCGGGGATGCGCTCCTCCTCTATACCCAAGAGCTCGAAATCATAAAGCTCATAGTTCCTACGATCCTTAATGGTGCCATCGGCGTGAATCCCTGACGCATGGGCGAAGGCATTTGCCCCTACCCCTGGCTGATTGATAGGGATGGGGATGCCAAATGCTTGAGAGACATACTTTGAAAGCTTGGCAGCAATCTTCAGGTTTAGCTTGTCTCCGATGCGGTAGCCATCCATATCTCGAGCAAACATCACGGCCAAGATACAACTAAGTAGGTCTGCCTGCCCTGCTCTTTCACCGATGCCATTCACCGTAGTATTGATATAGGCATCGACCCCCCCATCGACTGCCCCCTGGGCCCCGGAGATAGAATTAGCCACCGCCATGCCCAGGTCATTATGGCAGTGAAGCTCGATCGGTATTTTAACCCTCTCCGCGATAGTCTTCACTCGTTGATAGATGCTGGCGGGGGTATCGTAGCCCACGGTATCACAGTATCTAAAGCGATCAGCCCCCGCCTCCTTTGCTGCCTGGGCATACTCGATAAGGTAGCCGAGATCGGTTCTGGAGGAATCCTCAGCATTTGCCCCGATAGACTTCACCCCCCTGCGCTTGGCGTAGGTTACTGCCGCCACCATCTCCTTGATCACACTGTCCCGATCAAGCTTCCCCCGAAACTTATGCCGAATCATCTGATCAGAGGTGGAGATAGAAACACTGAGCACCTCCACCCCCGTAGTGAGCGATGCCTCTACATCCTGGACCAATGCCCGGCACCAGCCCTGAAGTCTCAGCGAACCCATAACCCCCATCCTCTGAAGCTCCAGATTCGCCATGGCATAGTTCTGCTCATGCCTTATATAAGGAAAGGCAAACTCCGATTGATGGATACCCATTTGCCCTAGATAGACATTGATCATCGTCTTCTCGAGCTTGGATATCCCTATCCGAGCCGTCTGGGCGGCATCCCGATTTGTTACATCGATGAAATGAATTTCAGGCATGACTTTATCTCCTTGAGTACTGGTGATTATATTACCATAATGCCCCCCCTTTTATCAAGTGCTCTCAGCCCCATTTTGAAATCCTCAACCTTTCTCAGGTAAAGCTTGACAGCGGAGCGAAGGAGTCCTTATAATAAGCAAACTTATTGCTATGTGAGGTGATGGGAGCCATGCAGATCAATGTGGCTCAGTTGCTCAAGGAACCCATAGGCTCATTTCGGCATTACCAGATCGCTAAAACGAGCGACCTTAGTAGTGTAAGCGAGGGCAGTTGCCAGGTGGAGGGAGAGGTAAAGCTACTTCGCACCGACCGGAGTATCCTGGCCAGCGGTACCCTTATGACAGAGGTGACCATGCTCTGCAGTCGCTGCTTAAGCCCGTTTAACCTCCCCCTGACCCTTAAAATCGAAGAGGAGTATTTTCCTACAATAGATGTAGTGAGTGGGGCACATTTATCCGTGCCTGCCGATTCCTCGGATCTCACTATTGATGAGAACCATATCATCGACCTAACAGAGGCAGTGCGCCAGTATATGCTGCTTGCCACGCCCATGAAGCCACTGTGCCGCACCGATTGTGCCGGATTATGCCCCCAATGTGGCTACAACCTTAACTATGGGCCTTGCAATTGCACAGTGAGCCCTGTAGACACTCGCTGGGTTAAGCTTAGGGAGCTAATGGAATAGAAGATGGGAGCCTTACCAAAAAGAAAGTATGCCAAGGCACGCCAGGGCAAGAGGCGTAGCCACCTCCATATGACGCTCCCGAGCTTGGTGCACTGCCCTAAATGTCACAGCCCCAAGCTTTCACACTGTGTTTGCCCTACCTGTGGAAGCTACGCCGGGAGGGAGATACTCAAAGTAAAGAGCCCTAAAAGCAGGGAGTAGAGATTGCTTAAAACGGCGATCTGTGACCTTTTTGGCATCAAATACCCGGTTATACAGGGTGGGATGGCGTGGCTGGGGGATGCTAACCTTGCCTCCGCGGTTTCGAATGGCGGGGGACTAGGAATAATTGGGGCTGGGAACGCCCCACCGGAGTGGCTGCAAAAACAGATTCGTCTTACCAGAGAACGAACCGATAAACCCTTCGCAGTCAATGTAATGCTTATGTCCCCATACGTTAAAGAGGTTATCGAGATCGTCATTGAGGAGGGGATAAAGATTGTCACCACTGGAGGAGGAAATCCAGGTATCTACATGAGCCGGTTGAAGGAGGCAGGGATAAAGGTGATGCCTGTGGTCGCTAGCGTCGCCCTGGCAAAGCGCCTGGAAAGGGCAGGGGCGGATGCTCTAGTAGCTGAGGGTATGGAATCCGGGGGGCACATTGGTGAAACAACAACCATGGCACTTGTCCCCCAAATTGTGGACAGTGTGAGGATTCCCGTGGTCGCCGCCGGCGGCATTGGCGATGGAAGGGGTCTTGCCGCTGCCCTCGCCCTGGGCGCCCATGGGGTGCAGATTGGAACTCGCTTCATCTGCGCTGAGGAATGCAGTGCCCACCCCAACTTCAAAAAGAAACTGATCCAGGCCGGTGATCGGGCGACAGTGGTAACCGGAAGGTCCACCGGGCACCCGGTGCGCTGCCTGGAAAATGCAATGACACGCCAGTATGAGAAGTTGGAGAAGGCCGGTGCCTCGGTAGAAGAGCTGGAACGGTTTGGGACGGGAAGGCTTTATCGGGGGGTAATAGAGGGTGATCTGGAGGGTGGTTCACTGATGGCAGGGCAGATTGCCGGACTAATAAAGGAGGTGAAGCCAGCCAAGGCGATAATAGAGGAGCTAGTCAGGGAGGCCGAGTTGGTGATCACCAGGCTGGCCATGATAGCGGCGAGGACTACCCATGACTGAACCAAAGACAGCCTATATTTTCCCTGGTCAGGGCTCCCAATGGGTGGGCATGGGGAGAGACCTCTATCACAGCTCACCGATTGCCAGGGAGACCTTTGAAGAGGCAGACTCAGCGCTGGGATTTCCTATCTCAAGGCTCTGTTTTCATGGTCCCGAGGAAGAGCTTCTTCAAACAATCCATGCCCAGCCTGCAATACTAACGGTCAGCATAGCCTGTTTGAGAGCCGCCTTGAAGGTAAGTGACAGGCTTTCTCCCCCCTCATTCTTAGCCGGGCACAGCCTGGGCGAGTATACCGCTCTTGTGGCTGCCGACGTTCTCGATTTCGCCGATGCGCTCTGGCTTGTTCGGGAGAGGGGGCATTTAATGCAGGATGCAGGAAGTAGAAGGCGGGGGGGGATGGCAGCGATAATCGGGCTTGATGAGGTGTCTGTAGAGGAGGTGTGTGAGGAGACAGGGGCTCAGATAGCCAATCTTAACTCCTCAAACCAGATCGTGATCAGCGGAACAAAAGAGGCTTTAACCCGTGCAATGGACCTAGCAAAGGCGATGGGTGCTCGCCATGTAATTCCGCTTCAAGTGAGCGGTGCCTTCCACTCCTCCCTTATGGAGCCCACTATTGGTGGAATGCAAGCGGCTATCTCAAAACTCAGCTTCCGTGACCCCGCCATCCCCATCGTGGCTAATAGCACCGCCGAGCCGATGACCACCGCCAAGGATATAAAGGTGGAACTCCTCAGGCAGCTTTGCCATTGTGTTCACTGGCAACGCTCGGTGGAATATATGATAAAGGCTGGAGTATCTACCTTTGTCGAGATAGGTCCCGGGCAGGTCCTCTCTGGACTCATCAAAAGGATAAACAGGAACGTTCAAACCCTGAATATCGGGGGCGCAAACTCGGTAAAAAACGTCACCCTCTGAAATGTCTCCGAGTGCCTTGAAAGAATGGCAGTGATCCAGTCCTATCAATTTGGTGAGATCGTCATCGAGGGCAAAAAATATACCTCAGATGTGATCATCTTCCCCCACCGAATAGATAGCAACTGGTGGAGGAAGAAGGGGCATGAGCTACATCCCGATGATATACAGGAGATAATCTCGGAGAAACCCGAGCTACTCATAGTTGGCACTGGGGATTCAGGGCTTATGAGGGTGCTCCCGGAGACATCTCAACATCTCGCCGCCCATAACATTGAGTTTATCGTCGAGACTACAGGCAAGGCGTGCCAGACCTACAATAAGCTTTGCGGTTCAAAGAAAGTAATTGCCGCCCTCCACCTCACCTGCTAGAATAAATTTGAGATGTGGATTCGACATCGCCCGTTGATGACAAGAACATCGGTGGCCTGTGAGAATTGCGGAAGAAGGTCTGGCCTCATTTCCAGGGCTCTCCCACTCTGCCCCGATTGTATCAGGAAGGACTTCGAAAAGGTGCTACCGCGCATTGAGAAAGCCCATTTTGAGGCTAGGGAGGCATTTGGCCTTCCGACCAGGGTGCCCCGGGATGAAAGGGGGGTAGCCTGCCATATCTGTGTAAATGAGTGCCGCATCCCGGAGGGCGGCAGAGGCTTTTGCGGGCTGAGAACAAGTCGGGATGGCCGCCTCATAGGGGCAACGGTGGGGAGGGGGAACGTTAGCTGGTACTATGACCCCCTCCCCACCAATTGCGTTGCTGATTGGGTCTGTCCCGGGGGAACCGGTGCCGGATACCCAGATTTTGCCTACCGCCCGGGTCCGGAATATGGATATAAAAACCTGGCTGTTTTCTATCAGGCATGTTCCTTCGATTGCCTATTCTGTCAGAACTGGCACTATCGTGCCCAGGCTAAGAGCGAGGCATGGGTTAGCCCATCACAACTGGCCGCTCAGGTCGATGAACGTACCTCCTGCATCTGTTATTTCGGTGGCGACCCCACACCCCAGCTCCCCCACTCCATTCGTGCCTCTCAGATGGCGCTGGAAAGAAATAAGGGGAGGATCCTCCGAATCTGCTGGGAGACCAATGGCTCGATGCACCCCGCCCTTCTTAAGAGGATGGCGGAGATATCGCTAAGCTCCGGGGGCTGCATCAAATTCGACCTGAAGGCGTGGCGCGAGGAGCTCAATATCGCCCTCTGTGGGGTGAGCAATAGAAGAACCATGGAGAATTTCCGCCTTCTCTCCAAGTACATAGAGAGGAGGCCATCTCCTCCATTTCTGGTAGCAAGCACACTTCTTGTGCCGGGTTATGTAGAGGTGGAGGAGGTCTCCAAGATCGCACGATTTATCTCATCACTGAGTCGTGACATCCCTTACTCCCTCCTCGCCTTCCACCCCCAATTCCTTATGAGCGATCTGCCCACCACCTCCAAACGCCAGGCTCAGGAGTGCCTTGAGGCAGCGAAGGGGGAGGGGCTGAAGAGGGTGAGGATAGGTAACATTCATCTTCTGAGGGACTAGACAAATGGCAGGTATTCGGAGAAAGGCGAGGATGACAGCCCTTAAGACCCTCTTTGAGTTGGATATCGCCGGGCACGACCCGGAGACGACTCTGGAACGGCTCGTTGGTGAAGAGACCCTTGCCCAATCAGGGGCTCAGTTTGCACAGGAGCTGGTGAAAGGGGTGCTGGAGAATAAGCAAACGATCGATGCCACCATAAAAAAATATGCTCCCGCCTGGCCTCTGGAACAGATGGCAATTACCGATAGGAACATCCTTAGACTTGCAATCTTTGAGATTTTGCTCAATAATAAGGTTCCAGTTAAGGCTGCGATCAACGAGGCAGTGGAGCTAGCAAAGACATTTGGAAGCGAAAGCTCACCACGGTTTATTAACGGAGTTCTGAGCTCGGTCTATGCCGAGATAAATAGCAAGAAGAAAGGGGGATGATACATGGCTACAGTCTTCGAGCGGGTAAAGAAAGTGGTTATTGAGCAACTGGGCGTGAGTGAGGAACAGGTTGTGCCCTCAGCCTCCTTTGTTGACGATCTGAATGCTGACTCTCTGGATCTGGTGGAACTAATCATGGCACTTGAGGACGAGTTCAGCAAGTCCAACTGGAGACTTGTCATCCCGGATGAGGATGCAGAAAAGATATTGACCGTGCAGGATATTATTGATTACATAAAGGATAAAGGGGTAGAGGACGAATAGTGGCGGGAGCGTGTGGGAGTCGAACCCACCATGGAGACCGAAAGGTATCCATCGACGGATTTGAAGTCCGCGAAGCCCACCGGGACCCATCCGCCCCCGATGATTCACTCTTGTCCCCTGATGAATCTCTCCGCAGAGAGAGCGGCGGTGGCTCCATCCCCTGCCGCAGTTATTGCCTGTCTTGCCGAGTCACGGCGAATATCCCCGGCAGCAAAAATGCCAGGAACCCCCGTTTCCATTCTACCATTAGTCACAATAAGCCCGCCATCATCAAGGGGAACTATCCCTTTGAGGTAATTTGTATTGGGCCTAAGCCCGATATAGATGAATACCCCTGATACCTTTAATGTTGATCTCTCGCCCGTTTTCACATTAAGAAGCTCCACTCCGCTCACCTCATCATCGCCCGCAATAGCCTGAACCACTGTATTCCAAATGAACTCTATCTTTGGCTCAGCGAATGCCCTCTCCTGGAGAATCTTGCTGGCACGAAGCTCGCTGCGGCGATGAATAACAAAGACCTTTGATACGAATCTCGAAAGGAAAAGTGCCTCGGTCACTGCCGCATCCCCACCCCCCACCACACAGACCACCTTATCCCTGAATAGCGGCCCGTCACAGGTAGCACAGTAGGAGACCCCCCTGCCGATGAGCCTCTCCTCCCCAGCCACACCAAGCTTAGCAAGCTCGGAGCCCCCGGCGAGGATCACCGCTTTGGCCAAAAACTCTCCTTCGGTGGTCTTCACGAGCTTCAGTCTCTCCTTTACCTCGATTCCCTTCACCTCAGCATTATGAGTCTTTAGCCCATACTTAATCGACTGCCTGTGCATGAGTTGTCCGAGGTCCCAACCGCTGATGCCATCGGGAAAACCGGGGTAATTCTCCACAAGCTCGGCGTTGGCGACCTGACCGCCGATTACACCCTTCTCAATGAGAAGGGTGCTCAACCCCGCCCGTGCTGAATATAACCCGGCGGTGAGCCCAGCCGGGCCTCCCCCGACAATAATAACATCATAAGCTCTCTCTGTAGTCATCGTCGGATAATAGTCAGACAAGCACCTTTTCCAGGTGTTCCTTCAGCTCAGCCTTAGGTATAAACCCAACAATCTGATCAACAGGCTTGCCATCCTTGAAAATCAACAAGGTCGGGATTGCACGGATTCCATATCTTGAGGAGACCCTCGGGTTCTCATCGACATTGATCTTGGCGAAGTCCATTCTTCCGGCATACTCCCTAGCCACCTCCTCTATCAGGGGCGCCACCATGCGGCATGGTGCGCACCAAGGAGCCCAAAAATCAACCAGAACCGGGGTCTTCGCCTTGAGGACAATCTCCTCAAAGTTAGTGTCATTTATATTTATAGGCCTGCCCATTCTTCACCCCCTCATCACATCGGGCATTCCCTGCTCCACCGTCTGCTTGGCGATACGGATGGCGTTCTTGATTGCCTTGGCATCGCTACGCCCGTGAGCGATGATCACGTTGCCATTGACCCCCAAAAGGGGAACCCCCCCATACTCACTGTAGTCCAATCTCTTGGCGAAGGCCTCAAGGGCGGGAGCCAGAAAGAACCCGGGGACCTTAAATTCCAACTTACTATTTAACACCTGCTTCAGGAAATTCAGAGCGATCTCGCTAAACCCCTCGCTTGCCTTCAAGAGCACATTCCCGGTAAAGCCATCGGTCACCACCACATCCGCCAGCCCCCTGAAGATATCCTTGCCTTCAATATTTCCAATAAAGTTCAGTTGGCTTTTCCGGAGAAGCTTATGGGCCTCCTTGGTTAACCGATTCCCTTTAGTCTCCTCCTCGCCGTTATTGAGTAATCCAATTCGGGGGTGGCTCACCTTAAACACATTCTCCATATAAATGCTGCCCATGTGAGCAAACTGGACAAGAAAGTCGGGCTTACAATCGACATTTGCCCCAGCATCGAGCAAGAGAATAGTGCCGGAGGGGGTAGGAAAGAGGGCACCCAAGGCGGGACGGTCAAACCCCTTCATACTTCCTAGGATGAGGAGCGCCGCCGCCATAACCGCCCCGCTATTACCTGCGGAGACAAGAGCGGAGACCTCTCCACCCTTAAGCAGATTCATCGCGACTACGATAGAGGAATCCCGCTTGTCCCGCACCACTGCCGCCGGGGACTCGTGGAAGCCCACAACCTGGCTGGCATCGGCTATGGGCAAACTTGATGCCCATGGTGCACACCTAGCAAGCTCTGAACGAAGGATTTCCTTTCTGCCAACAAGCACAACCTCAACCCCGTGCTGCAAAGCAGCCTCAACTGCCCCCTTCACAATCTCCGAGGGAGCGTGGTCACCACCCATGCCATCAACTGCGATCCTTATCGCCCCTTTCAAGGCTTTACCCCCTCCCAGAGGTCACATCGACCACCCCAGCGAGCCAGAACCTTGCCATCCTGAAAGACTTGAGCGATCTCGCATAGTGAAGGACAGGCTTTGCATTCAAATGAGGATGTTCGGTAGCTTGCATCACTGAGGTTAAATCCCCTAAACCCTGTCCCGTTGCCCCTTGCGCTCATCTCCTCGTGGGCTAAGATTGCAGCCCCGATAGCTCCCATCACTTCATGATGGGGTGGCACTATGATCTCGGCCTCTAGGATTTCATTAAGAGCCCTCACTATTCCTTTATTGAAGGCAACCCCTCCCTGAAAAACGATCGGGGGGAGGAGATCCTTTCCCAGGCACACGTTGTTCAGGTAGTTGCGCACCAGGGCTTTGCAAAGGCCATACAGAATATCCTCAATACGGTGCCCCATCTGCTGCTTGTGAATCATATCCGATTCGGCAAAGACGGTGCAGCGCCCGGCAATGCGCACTGAACTCTTACTCTGAAGTGCCATCCTGCCAAAATCCTCGATCTCAATATTAAGGCGCTGCGCCTGATGGTCGAGAAAACTGCCCGTGCCGGCAGCGCACATCGTGTTCATGCCAAAGTCAACAACCACGCCATCGCGAATGATGATAATCTTGCTATCCTGTCCCCCGATCTCAAGAATGGTCCTTGCGTCCGGCACGTATTTGAGTGCTGCGACTGCCTGACTGATGATCTCGTTCTTGATCACATCGGAGCCAACAATGGCCCCGGCTAAATAGCGGGCACTCCCGGTGGTGCCCACGCCGCGTACTCTGACATCAGGGGGAAGTCGCCGGGCAATCTCCCGAAGCCCCTCTCGCACCATAGCAATCGGTTTGCCCTGGGTGCGCCAGTAAAGGGAAGTGACCAGTTGGTTATCCTCATCAAGCACTGCAAACTTTGTGGTTACTGAACCAACGTCGATGCCAAGGTAGACTTCCATTTCCCCATCTATCCTGCTTTGAGAAACTCCTCCCTGATTTTTGCCATGGTCTCAGGTTCCCCGATAAGGTCAACAATGGTCATAGCCAGTGCCTTTGCCCCGTCAAGGAGCCCCCGATGCCCCGCCTCTGAGGCGGCGGCCAAGGCAAATTCAACAGAATGCACCAAAACCTCCCTTGAGGCAATAGCCACCGAGGGGTGAATGCTGGGTGTCACGGCGCTAACATTTCCCATGTCAGTACTGCCAAGTCCCCTGGTGGGATCAGGGGGCTCTACGCTGCGCCCTAAGGATTCCATATTTCTGGCGAATACCTCCGCCAGGGCAAGATTGGTGCGGAGTGGGGCATATTGAATATCCCCCCAGCGGTGCTCAAGACGAGCACCGGTCGCCACAGAGGCCGCCACAAAACAATTTAATACCCTCTCCTTGAGCTCGTCAAGGTAGATCACATCTTCAGCGCGCACCAAAAACCTCCCCGCTGTGTGAGCGGGTACAATATTTGCCGCCTCCCCTCCATCGGTAATAATACCGTGGAGCCGTGCCTTTTCCTTGATATGCTGTCTTAGTGAGTTGATGCCGTTGAAGGACAGGATCATTGCCTCCAGGGCATTGATCCCCTGTTCAGGATAGGCGGCGGCGTGAACCGCCTTGCCAAAGAATTCCACCTCAAGCATTATGCAGGCGAGCGCCTGGGTGATAACAGTGTCTCGCACACCCGGATGAACAATCATGGCAGCATCAACACCGGAGAAGGCACCCCTCTCCACCATGATCGCCTTGCCCCCATAAAGCTCTTCGCCAGGGGTGCCTATGACGAGGACTGTTCCCCCCAGCTCATCCACCGCAGCCTTTGCCGCAATGCCAGCACCGACGGCAGAGGCGGCGATGATGTTATGCCCACAGGCATGACCCAGCTTTGGCAAGGCATCATACTCGGCAAGGATAGCAATGACAGGCTTTCCCGAACCATAGCTTCCCCAAAAGGCAGTTGGAAGCTGGCAAATGCCCCCCTCCACATCAAAGCCATTTTCCTCCAGATATTCTGTCAACCACCTCGCCGCTTGATATTCCTCAAACCCAAGCTCAGGATTGGCATGAATCCTCAAACTGAGGTCAATAAGCTCCTCACGGCGGGCATCCACCTCAGCTCTAACAAGTGCCTTCAGCCCATCTATATCCAAACTGCTCCTATTCTAACCAATGAATTTAAGATTACCCTTGATATTATATTATAATCTAAACCGATGTGCTGTTTCTAGCCCAGCCGCTTTAGGTCAGCCCCCACATACCCTAAAGTTATATCCTCAGCTCGGAGCGCATCTTGATAAAGTGAAGCAGGTTATCACGGGCAATCATGCCGATAACCCTCCCCTCTCTCACCACCGGCATTTGATTTATATCCTCCTCAACCATCTGCTCCAATATGCTAACTGCATCCTCACCGGGCTGAGCTACCTTCAATTTTTCAGTCGGGGTCATTGCCTGACGAATAGATGTGGTATCCCATAGCTGCTGGGGCACTGCCCTTATATTGTGCAGGGTCACGATCCCGCTCAACCTTCCATCATCGGTGACCAGGAAGTAGCGACGACTAGTACGGAGGAGATGCCCCTCAACAAGCTCCCTTATGGTGAGGTCGCCAGGCAGCGATGCATAGTCAACGCTCATCACATCCTGGGCAGTAAACCCCTGAAGGGAATCGCGCAATACCGCCTGTCGGTAGCTCTGTACTGCGGCGTTATCCAGAAACCAGCCAATGAAAGCAAGCCACAGACCATCAACTAAGTAGCCCCTGAACATAATGAGAACACCACCAAAGATCAAAAGGTAGGCAATTCCCTGCCCGGTTAGTGAGGCGATGCGGGTGGAGCGCCGATAATCTCCTGTAACTGCCCAGATAATAGAGCGGAGGACACGCCCGCCGTCGAGGGGGAAACCTGGTATCATGTTAAAGAGGGCTAGCAGGGTGTTTATCGTAGCTAGCCACCATGCCAATGCCGCCACAGGCTCACTGACACCCCGTGCCAGAAACCAGACGACGGTGAAGAGTCCGGCGATCGCCAGGCTCGATAATGGTCCAGCCACCGCCATTACAAGCTCGGTTCTAGGTCGAGCCGCCTCCCGAGTTATCTGAGCCACCCCCCCGAAGATAAAGAGGGTGATACTCTTTACCGGGATTCCACTTCTAAGACAGACCAGGCTGTGAGCCAATTCATGGGCCAGCACCGAGGCAAAGAAGAAGAGGCTTGTCACTATGCCCACAATCCAGTACCGCGACTTGCTCCAGAGGGGGTAGAAGTTGGGGAAGTAATACATCGATAGCGACACAGTTACAATGGCGAAGATTATGAACCAGGTATAATGGAGGCGGAAAGGGATACCAAATAGCCTGCCCAGGTGCAATGAGTTACTCATTATTGTCCTTCTGTATCAAAGGGGTTAGTTTTAACGTCCAAATTCACTCTACACCAAGCTATCCGCCCTGTCAATTGAGGGCAAAGTGCTTGGTCAATGGGGCAAATGGCCAACTGGCTTAAGGAGGGGATGTGGCATACCCGATGAGCTTATAGGCTAGCTTGGCAGCAAGAAAGGCACAGGAGACCGGTCCCTCTCGCGGGCAAAGCTCCATCAGGTCAAAGCCAACGATAGATTTTTTTCGGGCAACCGCCCGAAGCAGGGCTAGCATCTCATACCAGCCCATCCCCCCAGGCTCCGGGGTGCCCACTGCGGACATAATCGATGGATCAAGGACATCGAGGTCGATAGTTACATAGACCTCGTCCCCCAAGGCAGAGAGCATCTGATCCAGTGAGGCCCTATCCAAAGCAAGACCCTCAGCATAAAAGGGCCGCATCCCATTTTGCTCTAGGAAAAGGTGCTCCTCCTGGCTAAGGCTGCGAATTCCCACCTGCACGATGGGGCAGAGCTCCTGAACACGGCGCATCACGCAGGCATGGCTATACTTTGTCCCCAGATATTCATCACGGAGATCAGCATGGGCATCCAGTTGAAGCACAGAGAGGCGCGAGAACCTTTGCCGGAACGCCTTAACCGCGCCTAGGGTTAGGGAGTGCTCCCCCCCAAGCACCACCAGCATCTTTCCCGTTTTCAGTAGCTCCGAGGCTACCTCATAGACCCGCTCAACCATCTCAGCAGGGCCACTCATCAAGGGCTGAAGTTCGGGGAGGGTATGAATTCTAACGCGGTAGATCTCACGATCCAGCTCATGATCGTAAAGCTCAAGATACTGAGAGGCATCGATAATCGCCAGCGGTCCGTCCCTTGTCCCGGCGCGCCAATCGGTGGTGCTATCATAGGGCACCGGCAGGATCACCACTTTCGATGTTTCAAAATCGGCATCTGCCGCTGGGATCCCGCCAAAGATTCGGGGGGGATAGAAGAACTTGCTTCTCATTTAATGACCAGGTCTTCGCCAAGGATGAAGGTGGGGGGTTTCCTACTCTTGATCGCCTCAGCGCTTGCCTCGGCGAGGGCGCTCACCATGATGGGGAGGGCGATGGTGGCATCGGAGTTTATAGTAACCGTTAAAGCCTCCTTATGCTCCTTCCCCCAGGATTTGCCTTCCTCAAAGGTGCAGCCACTCAAGCCCCCCCATTGAGGGGAATCGGTGGTGATTTGAACGGCATACTTATGCCCTTCAAGCTGCCGACCGAAGATGTAGCTGGTCACCTCTGCCTGCTGAATAAAATTCTTAGGGGTTCCTCCCCCAACATAAATCACCCCCGTTGCCGGAGCCGCCAAGACGACCTCAGCTATCTCGATTATATCCTTGACGATGTCAAAAACAACCCTGTTTTCTTTCTTGACCCTCCCCCGAGCCACCCCTATCCCAATGGCACTATCCCCAATAGCGGGGCAGTAGATAGGGACTCCAGCCCTGGCGGCGGAGGTTAGAATGCCCTCTGTCTCACCATCAGCACAAAGCCTCTTCCCCAGGAGAAAGAGGTATTCCCTGGTTGTATATGGCCTATCCTGCTCAAGGGTTTGGGAGAACTCAGCGATATAGCCCTCACCCTCAACAAAATCGGCATCGGACATATACACATCGTAGATTCTATTTATGCCCAGTTCGCACAATTCTACATCATCTGCTCTTGAATTACCCTGATAGTGTTTCCTCCCCAGGGTCTCGTGAAGGTCATGGAAAAGGTTGGCGCCGGTCGATACCAGACAATCAATGAGCCGGTTTTGGATCAGATAGACTATGATATATCGCATCCCCGCCGGGATCATCGCCCCAGCCAGCCCGAATAGGATGGTAACCTTGCCTTCCAGCATCCGTGACCATATCTCCACCCCCAGCGCTAGGTTTCGAGCCTGAAAGGAGGTCCCCGCCATTCTAGCTACCAGCTCGGAGACAGAACAGCGGGGGGATATGGGGAAGGGAACTACCGGCGGGTAAAGAGGTTCATCCATGCCCACCTCTAGTGAGGGCTTTGGCTTTCTCCTGTTCGGCCGTGCGTGCATAGAACTGCTCCAGGCCCCTATCAAGGACGTAGCTCTTAATGGACTTAAGACCTAACCTCTCTCGGAGGTCTTCAATGGCCTTTTCGGCGTCAAACTCCTTGCAGGAGAAGATATCGATGTTTACATAGGAGTGTTCAGGGAAGGTGTGGATTGAGATGTGACTTTCAGCGATAAGGACAAACCCTGAAACGCCCCAATCTCTTGGTTTTGAGCCTACATATGTCATTACGTGGGGGGCTGAGATCTTGTTCATCCCTATGCTGGCGGGGTACTGGTCCAGAAAATCGTAGATCAACTTTTCACTCTGGAGTACCTTGATATCACCTCCATACCCATCGATAACTAGGTGCATCGAAACCCTCCTCTATTTTGCTATAGTGGCACAAAACCACCTCCTTGCCATACCGATTAGCCAGAGCAATTAAAAACTGAATTGATTTTCATTATACAACTTTTTTGCATCCCGAAGGGCTCCCTTGTACCTAGGTGCGCTGGAGAAGCTTCCGTTCATACCACTTGTCGAGGTCTTCCCTTCTAATTCGATACGACTTGCCAATCTTCGCTGCTGGAAGCTTCCCGTCTCGGCACCATCTTTGTACCGTGGCTCGGCTTACCTTCAGGATTCTGGTAACGTCTTCCACAGATAATAACTCAGGATCCACAAACCACGCCCCCTTCAAAAAGCTGCTAAGCCCCCTCCTTTGCAGCATGATAGCATACCATTATTTACAGTGCAATACAATACCCTACTAAAGGTAATTTTAACCTAAACAGGATTACCTCGGATAAAAAGGCTTAAATGAGATGGGATTTACCTCAAGTTGAGTAAGGTTCGCCTCAGCTCAAAGAGTGCATGAACAGTGGCGCGGCGTTTCACTTCGGGGCGGCGAGGGGGGTAGGTGCCAGAAACAGTCCTTTTGCTCCTTCCATCGTCTATACTTATATAGGCAGTGCCAGGTATTTTCCCATCCAGAGGCTCAGGCCCGGCGACGCCGGTAATGCCGACCCCGA
This sequence comes from Dehalococcoidia bacterium, assembly GCA_034435115.1. Lineage (GTDB taxonomy): Bacteria > Chloroflexota > Dehalococcoidia > E44-bin15 > DAOWNJ01 > DAOTXZ01. The sequence goes on from DAOTXZ010000054.1 coordinate 15,605, forward strand.
TATCTGCCCCGAGGCGCGTGCGTGCCGCCTCAGCCATCGCCTCGGCCACCTCAGGGCTGACCGCTCCGTGCTCAGCAATAAGCCTGGGGTCAACACCCCAGGCTATCTTCATCTCATTGGAATAGGCGACCAGCCCCCCCTTAAAATAGGCCGAGCTGCCAGGAACATCGGTCAGTGTGGCGGCAAGAAGCCCCCCGGTGCATGACTCCATGGTAGCAAGGGTGAGACCGCGTTGGGCGAGCATCTCTCCAACTATGCCCTCTAGAGTATCAGCATCAACCCCCCAGATGCTATCACCACCAAGGATGGAGCGCACCTCGGTCTCCATTTCCCGGATCATCTTCCTTGCTTCCTCATCGTCTGTGGCTTTAGCGGTAATGCGGAGGTGGATGCCATCGGGCTTGGCATAGACCCCTAGGGTGGGATTTGCTGATGAGGCCAGATGGCTCACCATCTCGCCAACAGATGCCTCAGCATATCCAAAGGTCTTCAGGGTCCGGGAGATAATAACCCCCTCACCCGGCCTCTCCCTCAGCCTGGGCGAGACCTCCTTCTCCCACATCCTCTGCATCTCGCTCGGTGGTCCGGGCATGGCAATGAGTAGCTTCCCCTCCCGCTCCACCCACCACCCCGGAGCGGTGCCCCGTGGGTTGGGGATTGCCCGGGCGGAGGGGATGAGGGTTGCCTGCTTGATGTTGGAGGGTGGCATCTCGTAACCAAATCGAGCGAAGAATCCGCGAAGCCACTCCACAAGCTCGGGATCAACCCTTAGCTCCTCCCCAAGCATCTCAGCGATCGCCTCCCGGGTGAGATCATCATCTGTGGGGCCTAGCCCTCCGGTGCAGATAATGAGGTCAGAACGCTCCCATGCCCGCTTAAGTGCCTCGACAAGCCTCCCCAGGTTATCACCGACCTGGGTTACCCAATAGAGGTCAATGCCAAGGGCTGGCAGCTCGGAGGCGATGTAGGAGGCATTGGTATCGGTTATCTCGCCGAGGAGGATTTCAGTTCCGATGGAGATTATTTCAGCCTTCACAGGCTCACCCTCATGGATAACTAAGATGCTGACACCCTTTCAAGGAGTTGGCCAGCAACCTCAGATGCCCTCCTCCCGGAAAGGAGCATCGCCCCGAATGTCGGGCCCATCCTGGGGAGACCATATACGCTTGCCACCGCCATCCCTGCCACCACAAGCCCGGGATAGACCTCGCCGGTCCTCTCCACAACCGCATCCTCAGACCCCTCAATCCACAGCGCCCCCTCACCAGCCATCCTCACCAAGCCACGCCCCTGTAGCTTCCTCACCACACAGGCATCGTGCCCGGTGGCATCAATAACCACCTTCGCCTCAAGCGGCACCGGATCAAGGCTGGAGATCTCCTTAGGGAGATAAGCAATCGGGCTCCAATTCACCACCACCCCGGCAACCCGGTTTTCGCCACGGATTATTACGTCCTCAAGGACTGTCATATTGGCGAACTTGACGCCGGCATCGCAGGCGGCAGCGATGAGCTTCGAGCAGGCATGGGGGGCATCGGCAACATATAGCCCCTCCACATATTTCTCATAAGGAACGCCAAGCTCATCAAGGACCTCCTGGGCTGGTGCCCTCAAGGTAATCTTATTCATCAGATAGCCACCGATCCAGAAGCCACCACCAAGGTAGTTATTTCTCTCAACGATCAGCACCTTAACCCCTGTCCTGGCAAGCTCTCTGCCCGCCATCAGCCCGCTGGGGCCTCCGCCCACAATGATCACATCGCTATCAACATACTCATCAAACTGGCGTAGAAAGCCCCTCGAGATCGCCCTAGTAACATCCTTCTCCTGCACAGGATGGAATAGCGTCATATAGCACCCCCTCTAGCTAGCACTTGAGCGCTGTCTTTCCAAGGTATCTCTCTATAAGCATCATGGCGCAGTAATCGCCACACATGCTGCAAGCAGGGCCAATGGACTGATGCCTGGCATGGACCTGACGGGCTCTTATCGGGTTGAGGGATAGCCTTGCCTGCTCCTCCCAATCAAGGTTTCGACGAGCAACCGACATCCTAAAGTCCCACTCCCAGGCACCCACCACCCCTTTGACAAGATCGGCGGCATGAGCAGCAATGCGGGAGGCAATAACCCCCTCCCTTACATCCTCAGCATCGGGGATGGAGAGATGCTCTGAAGGGGTCACGTAGCACAGAAAATCGGCGCCGGCTGCCGCGGCGATTGCCCCCCCAATGGCTCCAGCTATATGGTCATAACCGGCGGCGATGTCTGTTATCAATGGCCCCAATACATAGAAGGGGGCTCCTTTGCAGATTGTTTTCTCAAGCTGGACATTGGCTGCTATCTGATCCATTGGTAGGTGTCCTGGACCCTCGACCATTACCTGAACCCCGGCCTTCCGAGCCCGCTCAACGAGCTCACCAAGGGTGAGTAGCTCCTCTACCTGGGCGCGGTCGGTGGCATCGGCAAGGCTGCCGGGGCGGAGCCCGTCGCCGAGGCTCAGGGTTACATCGAACTTGCATGCTATCTCTAATAGACGATCGTAGTGCTCATAGAGGGGATTCTCCTGCCCATTATGGAGCATCCACCCGATAAGGAAGGCTCCACCACGGGAGACCACATCCACCACCCTGCCCTGGCCCTTCAACCTGGCAATAGCAGCACGTGTGACACCGCAATGCACCGTCATAAAGTCGACACCGTCTCTCGCCTGCTCCTCAATAACGGCGAAGAGATCATCAACGGTCATCTTCACAATTGCTCCATGCCTTGAGATCGCCTCGATACCAGCTTGATAGATAGGCACCGTGCCCACGGGCAGATGGCTTTGGGCGATAATGGCACGGCGAATAGCAGATATATCACCGCCCGTGCTGAGGTCCATTACAGTATCAGCTCCAGCATCGATGGCGGCTTTGAGCTTTTCGAGCTCAGTGTCAATGTCGCCGTAGTCAGAGGAAGTGCCAATATTGGCATTAACCTTCGTCTTGAGCCCCTTGCCTATACCACAGGGATCGAGCCCCCGGTGGTTAATATTGGCCGGGATAACTATCGTCCCCTCCACCACCCCCCGCCGAAC
>DAOTXZ010000055.1:0-20227 GCA_034435115.1 Dehalococcoidia bacterium
GAACTTGGTGCAGCCCATCCCAACAATGGCAACTTTATTGGCAATGCTTTCCATCCCTTCCCCCTTTCTCTAACACCTTATTGGTCTGGTCTTCCAGAAGTAGTTGTGGACACCCCGAGCCCGGTCAGCGTAGAGCTTCCTGAAGGTCATCTCCACCGGCATGCCCACCTGGACCTCCTCGGGAACCCGGTCGGTCATGTCAAATGCTGCTCTCCCCCCACCTTCAAAGTCAATCACGGTGACCGTGGCTGGTGGGTCGGCGCTGGCTGCCAGATTGTCCTGGGTGAAGGTGAAGATCTTCGCCTTCTTATCACGGAAGAGGTAGGGCTCAAACTGATCCTTAGCCTGGCATATGACACATACCCTCAGCATGCCTGGGCCACCACCCAAGCCTGCCCCACCGTATTGAGGAGTCCCACAGTTCTTGCACTTCACCCCCCAGAGGCCAAGGATCTCCCGGCGAGCCCTCCACAGCGCCACTATAGAAGTCGGTGGCTGCTCGGGGCGGCGCGCTGCCTCTAAGGGGATGAGGCCCTTCCAGCGCAGGTATTTCTCATAATTGTCGACCGCCCTCTTCGACTCGAGGTGCCTCTTTATCCCTCTCCTGTCTCTCGCCTTCTCTATCTCTTGGGTTACCTGCAACAGATAGGCATCGGCGCCATTTCCGTAGTTGGCAAGGAGTATCTTGTCACCAGGCTTCGCCTCCTCCAGGGCTGCTACCAGCATCATCATCGCGTGGGCAGCCCCGGTAATGCCAACTGTCATAAACATTGGATCCTGAAGCTTTGCCGGGTCAACCCCGATTGCCCTTGCCAATGCTCCATGTCTTCTGACATCGGTCGGGGAGTTGCAGACCACCTTTGCCAAATCCCCAGGCTTGACCTTATACTTTTGCATCAGGCCATGGATAGCCTCCGGTAGAACGCGGGAATAACCCTCATCAAGAACCATCCGATCTTCCCAGCTGCGGACGAACATGTCGCCATCGGCTCTCCACACACCTGCGAAATCGTCACTGATCGAGTAGCTGCCCTCAATGCTGGCGATGACCCCATCCTTTCCCAGAAGAAGAGCAGCTGCACCATCACCAAATGCCTGCTCGAAATCACCTGATGGTGCCCCCATGATGGTGTCACTGGCGGCTACCACAGCGTTCTTAACAGACCCGGCATTTATAGCATCCAGGGCCGAAGCTATCGCCGTGGTTCCCGCTCTAATGGTTCCGGTGAAATCAGCGGTGCGGACATCTCGCCGCATAGTAAGGGCAGCGGAAATTATACTGGCGTTCAGCTTTTCCTTATAGGGGGCGGTGGTCGTGGCAAGGAACAGGGCATCTACATTCTGGGGGTCAAATCCGGTCAGGCAGTCGATAACCGCCTCGGTAGCCATGGTTATGCTATCTTCATCAAAATTGGCTACTGCCTTTTCTCCTGGCATCGGGAAACCACCCCACGCCCTTGCGAACTCGGAGCGCGCTATCCTGTGCAGAGGTATATATGCACCATATGACTTAATACCTACCATTCACCTCCTCCTTTTTTTGAAATATTTAACTGCTGGCAAGGCTCGATCCAGCCTCTTGTGGATATACTACATATAACCTCCTTATTATTTTATTACTCGGGTTACCGAATAACATCTACCCAGAGCTAGCGCTGAGGGATTTTCTAAATGATAACCCCTTTCCACTCCCTTGTCAAGCTTTCCAAATTACCCTGATGCACAAAGCGTGCTAGAATCTCCAAAGGGATAAGTCTATGCTAAAAGTGACTCGGCTCCTCGTCTTAGCCTTAATGATTATATCCATCATCGCCTTCTCCTTCGGTGCCGGTTTTGCCACCTCCTATCAGGAGCTCAAGATCATATGGGAGGTGTGGGATATCCTTAAGCGGGATTTTGTAGACCAGGAAGCCCTCGATGACCCCGAAGTCTTGAAGGCACTCATTGAGGCACTAAGGGAAGGGGATGTTGAGATTCTTATCGATGCACTGGGCGACCCCTATACCTCCTATCTGGATGCCCACACCTACCAACTCTGGCAAAGCGATTTGGAGGGAAGCTTTGGTGGCATCGGGGCAACGGTCAGCATAAAAAAAGATGGTCAGCTCATTATAGTTGCCCCAATTGAGGGCTCCCCTGCTGAGAAGGCAGGGATAAGGGCTGGAGACCTAATCCTGGAGATAAACGGGGAGCCTACCTCAGGGATGAGCCTCACTGAGGCAGTGCTCAAGATTCGAGGGGAACCGGGCACCGAGGTGACCCTGCTCATTCTTCACCAGGGGGACTCCATCCCTCAGGAGATAACCATAGTTCGGGAGACGATCGAGCTTGAGAGCGTCTTCTATAATTTGCTTGAAGATTACGATTACGATATTGCCTATATCAAGATTACCTACTTCTCCCAAACTACAGATGATGAACTCGAAGATATCCTGCTTCGCCTTCAGGGCAAAGAGCTTATCGGGATCATCCTCGACCTTCGTGATAACCCAGGGGGTCTGCTATATGCCACGATGGAGGTAGCTAGCGAGTTCCTTGAGGAAGGAAGCGTTGTCCTATATGAGGTGGATGGAGAGGGAATGTGGGTATGGGCAGCTTCTCAAGGCGGGCTTGCCACCGATCTGCCCTTGGTTGTTCTGGTAAATGGGGGGAGTGCCAGTGGTGCTGAGATCCTGGCTGGTGCCCTTCAGGATCATGACCGTGCCCTCCTCATTGGCACAACGACCTTCGGCAAGGGGAGCGTTAATCTCATTTACGAGCTCAGTGATGGCTCGGCAATATATGTCACCATCGCCCACTGGCTTACCCCGGGCGGGCATCTGATAGAGGGAACTGGGCTTACCCCAGATATTCTGGTGGAGGGTGAGGAAGAGCAACTGGAGCAAGCTATCAAGGTCATATTGGAGGCGACGGGCGAGTATTGAGCTACCCTCCATTTTTATGGTAAAATGTGAAGGTAAGAGGTCAGGTCTTATTATGTCAAATTTCTGCGATCCAGGGTGATCTTGATGACTGTAAAAACGATCAGTTTTAATCGTAAGGCATATTACGATTATAATATCGAAGAAAGCATCGAGGCGGGTATTGTTCTCACCGGCACTGAGATCAAGTCGATTCGTGAAGGAAGGGTGAATTTGCGTGATTCCTTTGCCAGGCCTGAGGGCGGGGAGCTATGGCTTTTAAATGCTCATATTGCCCCTTATCACGGGGGTAATCGCTATAACCACGAGCCCTACCGCCCGCGAAAGCTTTTGCTCCATCGTGACGAGATCAACTCTCTCAAAAGCAGGGTTGAGGGGAAGGGGTTTACACTGGTGCCCCTGAAGCTGTATATTAAGAACAGCGTCGCCAAGGTTGAACTTGGCCTAGCAAAGGGTAAGAAGCTCTGTGATAAGCGCCAGTTTATCGCCCGACGAGAGGCGGAGCGTGAGATGGAGCGGGCGATAAAAATGAGGTAGCTTTTTCGGGGACGCGCGGGTTCGACAGTGGACGGACGCTTTGGGATTGCAGGCCGAGGTGCCATCACCTCGTAAAACAGGTGGCAAAAAGTAACTGGCGATCGCGCCTACGTTTACGCCTCCTAATTAGGGGGCACGCCTTTCCCCTCTCCCCTCGATGGAGGGGATAAGGCGCCGAGGAGTCGAGGTGCAGCGATCCAGACGTCGATAAGGGTCGCCCAAGAAATAATCGACTGGTTCAACCGGACTCGGTCGGCAGAGGAGGGTTGGACGAGAGAAAAGAGCCGACTAAGCCTGTAGCATATTCCAGAGGGTCTTCCTCTGGACGGGGAGTTCGACTCTCCCCCGTCTCCACCAAATAGAAATAACGGGCTCTATTGTAAGTATCGGGCCTCTTGGGATCTCATTATTGGGGGAGTATTAGGAGATAGTGTCATAACCCAAAAATATTGTCACTCTTATGCTGGCCGGGGGAGAATTTGGGGGCGTGGGTATAATCCCGCAGCTTCGCAGATCTCAGGCACGGCTGCCTCCCATTCAATTGCCATGATATGCACACCGGCCACCCCCTCTATCTCGCGCACCTGCCTGATGATATCAACACAGAGTCTGATACCTTCTTTGGCTGCCTCTCCCTTCGGTGCTCGGGCGAGGCGATCAATTACCTCATCGGGGACATCCATTCCTGGAACCTTGGTCTTCATATAATGGGCAGCACCAACTGATCTAATTGGACCGACACCAGCCAGAATGTATACCCGCTTATGCAAGCCTCTTGCCCGCACTGCCTCCATCCACCGGGCAAACCTCTCCACGTTGTAGATGAGCTGCGTCTGAATGAAGTCAGCACCTGCTGCCACCTTTTTGGCGAGGCGGATTATTCTTATGTCAAATGGGTCGGCAAATGGATTCTCCGCCGCCCCGATAAAGAGCCGCGGTTCAACCAAGATCTCACCGCCACTCTGGAACTTCTTCTCGTCCCGCATATCTTTAACCATCTTGACGAACTGGACGCTATCCAGGTCAAAAACACCTTTGGCCATTGGGTGATTGCCAAAGGACTGATGATCACCAGTCAGGCACAGCAGGTTCTTCATTCCCAGCGCCGCTATACCCAGTACATCCATTTGTAGTGCGATCCTATTGCGGTCACGGCATGTCATCTGAACGATGGGGTCAAGCCCCTCTTCCATACCAAGCCGACACGCCGCCCAACTCGCCATCCGCACAATAGCCGTCTGGCCATCGGTAACATTGAAGGCATCAACATATCCCTTGAGTAGCTTTGCCTTCTCCCGAATCACATTTGGGTCGGCGCTTCGGGGGGGACCTAATTCAGAAGTGACAGCAAAATGCCCCGCTTTAAGTATCTGTTCTAGATTGCTCCCCGACTTCATCACTTCGATCTCCTTAGCGTTTGGCAGGTGGCCCACTGATGAGGCTGACGCTCCAGTTCTTCGGGGCCACGATTTTTTCGAGATTTTCTAAACGCCCCAGCTTGGTAAGCCTGTCGCTGATTAATTGCCACGCGCAAGGCAGCTCCGGCGAGATCTCACACCTTCCCTTTTGCGAGCCCCCGCAGGGTCCGTTAAGCAGGTGCTTGGCACAGCGAGCAATAGGACAAATCCCGCCGGTAAAGTCCAGAATACAATCGCCGCATTCCAGGCAATGTCCGCCATCTTTCCACTCAGCATGTGCTCCACCTAAAGAGATAGTATTGCAAGCGGGGTGGACTACCCGGTCCACCACTGCTGAAGTCGTTTGCACCCCGACCCCGCAGCACATCACCAGCAGCGAATCGGATGAGGTAATCTCAGCTTCATGGGCTTTCAGTTTGAGTGCTGTCAGGGACTGGTTGCAAACGGTGTCAATAAGTGAATAGCCGGTGACAATCTTACCAGCCTCCTGTAGCTTTTGTCTCATCTCCATGACCTGCGGCTCACCACCTGTCTCACAGCCCTCAGCACACCCCTTGCAACCTACTAAGAAAACCGCCCTTTCCCCATCAAGATACTGAAGGATCTGCTCTAAAGGTTTTAGTTCAGTAAGTAGCATTTCTCCCCCCAGACGCTAGCGCCATCCAGTTAAGCGCTTTTACTGCCGATCCACCTCTTTTAGAACCACCCTGATAACCTCAGGAATTATCCGCTCCACCTCCGGCGACAACTCAAGCCCCCAATCTATCTCCTTGGGCTCAACCCCGATTATCACTGTATCCTTCGGTCTAGCTCCCAGCTGTTCCAAAAGCCTCAGATTTTCAAGCAAACCTACCTCATGCAGAGACAGAAGGTTTTTGTGCCCAGCGATTACATCCTCGGGCGCGAATCGATAAACTGTCGCTGGCTCCCCACCGTCTTTTACAGCATCAATTACTATCAACCTGTCTACACCCTCGATAAGATCAAAAATATAGGGAGAGGTTCCACCGTCGATTATCTCTAGTTCGACACCACCAGGCGAAGGGTTTTCCCTTAAAGCGCGCACCACGTGGACTCCCACCCCCTCATCCTTCAGTAATTCATTTCCCACACCGATGATCATAACCTTACCGGTGGTTTTTACTTTCAGCCCTTCGCCCATAGGTTTACAATATGCGGAACTTTCCGAGCTCCCTCCCCCTTGAATTTACGAGATGCACCGCACAGGCTAAACAAGGATCGAAGGAGCGGATGATACGGACAATCTCGAATGGATTCGCCTCGTCCTTAACCCTTGCCCCGGTAATCGCTTGCTCAATGGGCCCTGGTTGGCCCTTATCATCCCTGGGAGAACCATTCCAAGTGGTGGGGACCACACACTGGTAGTTAGCGATCTTCCCCTCCTTTATCCTTATCCAGTGACCGAGAGCTCCCCTCGCTGCATCAACCAGCCCCATTCCTGTTGCTTCCTGAGGGATGGTATACTCAGTATAGACTGGCCCCCCGGGCTTGAGTTGGAGAACCCAGTTAACCATTGAATCTGCTATCAGTTTGGTCTCCAGAGCCCGTGCGGCATGGCGGCCCAAGACGGAGAAGAGTGCACGAGGAGGGGCTTTAAAACGTGTTAAGATGGAATCAACCATCCCTTTCACAGTAGCATTGCCGCCGGCGTAAGCGACCATCACCCGGGCCAGTGGACCAACCTCACACACTTTGCCGTCGTATCGAGGGGACTTTATCCAGGAGTATGCCCCTTCCTTATTTTCTTCGGGTACGGTTTCTCCCTGAGTGGGATGCCTTCCGGTTGTGGAATCAGCATACCAGGAGTGTTTAACCTGTTCCGTAATCTTATTGGGATCTATCTTTCCTAATTTCAAGTCAGTGGAGATTATTCCCGGCTTAAATAGTCTTTCTCTCTTAAGAAGATCGGGTTCTTTTCCATCGAGTTCGTAGCTACCGTAGCAGAGCAAATTGCCGCATCCAGCACCTATATCAAAGTAATCGCTATAAACCTCCGCTACCGCTAAAACATCGGGAATATAAGCATTGTCGATGAAATCCCTGAGTTCATTAAGCCTCCACAAAAAGGAAGTGATCTTGTCTACCGTGGGTACCACGGTGACCCCTCCGGGCACGATGCCGACGTTATGGGGCATCTTCCCGCCAAAGATAGAGAGCATCTCCTGTGCCTTCCTGCGCATGGTGAGAGCCTCTACGTAGTGGACGACTGCCTGCTGGTTAATTTCTTTGGGCAGGCGGTAGTCCCCCTCATATCGAGGGACAAATGGGCCGGGCTCCCCCCTGCCGAGGAACGCCTTCACCGAATTCAGAGCGGTGTCGTTACCTTTATAATCGGCAATTTTGGCCACATCCACATAATCAAGGGCAGCCAAGTGATAGAAATGGAGGATGTGGTCGGCGATATGGGCTGAACCCAGGATTAAATTGCGGATAATCCTGCCATTATCTGGTATCTTATCGGCAATCCCAAAGGCGCTATCTAGATTAAGGGTGGCTGCGGTAGAATGGCTTGCTGGACACACCCCGCAAATCCGCTGGGTCAGTCGTTGGGCATCACGGGGGTCCCTTCCCTGCAGAATCAGCTCTATGCCCCTGAAGAGAGTCCCTGAGCTCCTTGCCTCCTTAACCTCCCCGTTCTCCACCACCGCCTCGATCTTGAGATGTCCTTCAATGCGCGTTACCGGGTCAATTATGATGTGTCCCAATTGACCTAGACCTCCTTCCGACTTCCACCGATCGCACCGACAGCAGCCTCACTCATTTTCTCGTAAAGCGGTGAGACCTGGTCAGGAAAGCCGGGTTCACAACAGCCAATACAGGGGGAGCCGATGCCGATACACCAATTCACGCCACCATTCCAAAGCCTTATCGGACAATCGGCATAGGTCACCGGCCCCTTACATCCTAGTTCGTAAAGGCAACCGGGGTCGCTGAGCTTCTTGGCGAACTTGCCTTCGTCGTAGTAAGCTCGCCGGGGGCAGTTTTCGTGGATAAGCTGTCCGAAGAATATTTTGGGGCGTCTATATTCGTCTAAATCAGCCGGCTTCGGCAATCCATGGAGCAAGACACCGGCCACCGTTTGCACAAACCAGTCGGGGTGCGGTGGGCAGCCGGGGATATTTATTAGCGGGGTGCTGATGCCTTTTGACCTTAGGAAATCGCCCAGACTTACAAATCGTCCAGGGTTAGGTCTTGCTGCCGGTATTCCGCCAAAGGAGGCACAGGTCCCCAGGGCGATCGCCGCCATCGCCTTCCTAGCCAGGGCAGCGACATGTTGCCCCACTTCTTCATTTATGGCACCCTCAACAACGAGGAGGTGCCCCCCTTTCTGTTCGCTCCTCTCCAAGGCCTCGATCGCTAATCTTCCCGCTCCTGCCATTATGGTAGGATGAAATTTCAAGCTAACATGTTTCCCCGGAACAACTTCATCAATGAGAAGATTTTTAATTGAAGGGCTCACCGTATTCAAAACTGAAACTGAGCAACCACTACATCCACCTCCCTGGAACCAGACCACTGGATATTCCTCAATCCGTAAATTTGCCATTTAGAAACCCACCTCGTGACGGGATACTGAAAAGGACCTCTACTGATCCACGGCAATATTCTAATCCATGGCAATCCACAAGTCAAGTCTTTTTGTTAAAATCGTGCCCCTTTTCACAACCCCACCGAGTAAATCAAGCAAAATAGGGAAAAAGTCTCTTCTTTGGGTTGACTTACCCGAGGGCAGGTGTTAAAATATTCACAGAGAATGCGAAGGTCGCTCATGGCTATGGATTTGATATCCGGTGGAGCTATTGTGCCTCTACCCACCAAATAAGGGTTGAGGCATCTTATTGTTAGCTTCAGAGGGAGGGAGTGCTCTATATGGCAAGAGTTGTAGCAAAGCTTTTCAGAGACCTGACAAATGCAGAGTGGGCAGCGAAAGAGCTGAAGGCTAGGGGTTACGGGGCAAACGAGATCGGCATCCTTACACGCGATAAGGAGGCGGCAGATAAACTCGCCAATATTATCGGGGGGCTAACAGCCACTGAGGTGGATTTATCCGGGATTGGGCGTGCTATCGCTATGGGGCTGATGGCGAGGCTTCTAACCGAGGTAGCTAATGATGACCCTCAAGCCGCTCTGTTCAAGGCTCTAGAGACTATCGAGGAGACATATAAATACTGGGAATTTGGCATCTCGGTAGGGGGAGTCCTGCTGAGCGTTCATACCGAGGATGGACGCATCCCACAGGCGCGCGAGATCCTTAGATTAGCTGACAGGGCGGGTGATAGAATGGGGAGGTGGGCCTCAAGCCCCGGCTTCGCCAAGGCCAGCAGAATGAGCGCAACAAATCCCATCGATGCGCCAATGTCCGGTGATTTCCGTAAGTACTAGTGTTATACCGTCTATAAGGAGGGGATATGTCTAGGTTTATTGCAACCTCGGCAATACGCGGTGCCCATAGCATCGTTGGCGAAGCAGAGGATATGCTCAAGAAGGCAATAGCGGAGCTTGGTCCTGATAAACCGGTTGCCTTCCCGGCAACCGCCTACTATTTACCCGTAATCTACGGCCTCACTGGTCATAAAGTTGAGAAGATCGGGGATCTAGTATGGCCAATGGAGCATGCCAAAAGTCTCTTGCCACCAGTGCCGCGGGAAAGGCTGTGGCTCCCCTATCTGGGAGAGACACTGGATGCTGGGATGGCAACCCTGTTCGCCTTCGAGATAATAGAGGGGATAAGGTTTGCCAGGGGGGAGCAGCCTGAGGTCAGAAATGGCTATCGCTTTAATGGGCCGATCGACGATGTCCAGATGCGCTCCTGGGGAATCCAGATGGTCGATGGCAGCATGCCTGGATTTGCCGCCATCGTTGGCTGTGCCAAGAACAATCAGGTGGCGGTTGAGATCGTGCGCCAGCTCCAGTCAAAGGGGCAGCTTATTTTCCTATCAAGCAATGTTAGGGGACGGTCTATAGTTGATCAGCTCTTGGAGGAGGGAATTGACCTTGGCTATCACACCTTCACCGTCCCCTTCGGCTCAGACACTATCTCGACCATCTATGCCTTGGGCTATGCTACTAGGGCTGCTATTAGCTTCGGAGGATTTAGGCCAGGGGATGCCCGGGCAAACCTACTTTATAACAAATTCCGCTGCTTTGCTTTTGTCCTCGCCCTGGGCGAGGTTGATGACCTTAAGTACGCCGCTGCAGCCGGGGCAATAAACTATGGATTTCCGGTTATCGCCGATACCGTCATCCCCAATATTCTGCCGACGGGGATAACCAAGTATGAGCACGTGGTGAGCATGCCGTTTGATGATATACCGGGTGTGGACGACATAGAGAGGGCACGGAGGCTGGTGCAGCGCTGCATCGAGATCCGTGGCATAAAGATCAAAATCCCCACCGTCCCCATCCCCGTCGCCTATGGACCTGCATTTGAGGGAGAGGTCATTCGCAAAGAAAACCTTTATGCTGAGTTTGGAGGCAAGGGGGGACTTTGCTTTGAATGGCTGACCACCAAAGACCTCGATGAGGTGGAGGATGGTAAGATCACCTTGATCGGCCCCGATGTCGATCAATTCAAAGAGGGGTCAAACATCCCCCTGGGGATTGTGGTTGAGGTGGCAGGGAGAAAGATGCAGAAGGACTTTGAGGCGGTGCTTGAGCGCCAGATCCACCACTTCATAAATGGTGCTGAGGGAATCCAGCATATGGCACAGCGTGATATCACCTGGATCCGCTTCAGCAAGGGGGCAGTGCAGAGGGGGTTCAGGATAAAGCACCTTGGGGATATCCTCCATGTTAACTTTCACAATGACTTCGGCGCCATTGTAGATAAGGTTCAGGTAACGCTCTACACAGAGCGCCAAAAGATACTGGAACTCATCGAGCAGGCTCGAGCTGCATATCGGGAAAGGGATGCCCGAATAGCGGGTCTCACCGATGAGGCAGTGGATACATTCTATAGTTGCACCCTCTGTCAGTCATTCGCCCCCAATCATGTCTGCGTCATAAATCCGGAGCGAACCGGGCTCTGTGGCGCCTATACCTGGCTTGATACCAAGGCAGCCTATGAGATAAAACCCATGGGGCCGAACCAGCCTGTTCCTAAGGGGAGATTGATCGATTCGGTAAAAGGGGAGTGGGAGGGGGTGAACAAATTCGTATATGAGCACTCCAATAGGAATGTGCAGAGGTTCACCATCTATTCCCTCATGGATGCCCCAATGACAACTTGTGGCTGCTGTGAGTGCTGCATGGTGATCATCCCTGAGGCAAATGGGGTGATGATCGTCAGCCGAGATGATTATAGCATGACCCCCTGCGGGATGACCTTCACCACCCTGATGGGAAGCATCGGAGGCGGGCAACAAACTCCAGGGATGATGGGGCATTCAAAGCTTTTTATCCTGAGCAAGAAGTTCATCTCAGCAGAGGGAGGGATTAAGCGAGTAGTCTGGCTCTCAAAGAATGTTAAGGAGGAGTTTGCTGAGGAGCTCCAGAGGGTGTGTGAGCGCGAGGGTGTCCCCGACCTGATGGATAAAATCGCTGATGGCACTATAGCCACCACTGTGGACGAGCTTCTCGCCTTCCTTGAGGAGAAGCAACATCCCGCCTTGACTATGGAGCCATTGATCTAAAGAGATGCAGATAACCAAACAGGGGCGCTCCCTGCGGCCTTTGTTTTGTGAAGCCAGAGAGAGGAGAAGCTGATGCCAAAGGTAGAGTTATCTATTGAGAAATGGACAGGCAAGGTGCATGAAGTTAAGCTCGGTGGAAACGGGAGAAAGAGTGTGATTGTGGGCGGGGAAACCACCCTCCCCTTCCTCCGTTTTGAGGGGTCTATGCCCAATCGACCACGGGTGGCGACGGAGATACAAGACTACGAACCCCTTGACTGGTCACCTCACCTTGTTGCTGCCTGGGGCGATGTCCTCAAGGATCCCGGGGCGTGGGCAAAGAAGGCTGCGGAGTTTGGCACTGAGATAATTGTCCTTCGCCTGGCAAGTGCCCACCCCGAGGAGGGAAATAGCGGGGCTGATCAAGCCAGACAGACTGTGGATAAGGTGCTTTCTGCAGTTGATCTCCCCGTTATCATCATTGGGCCCGAGGTTCCTGAGAAGGACAACGAGGTCTTGGTAGCCGCAGCAGAGGTTGCCCGTGGGCAAAGGGTCGCCCTAGGCAATTGCGTGGAAAAAAACCATCGTACCATCGCCGCTGCCTGCATCGCCAATGGTCATGTAGCCATCGCCAAGACGCCTATCGAGATCAACCTCGCCAAGCAACTCAATGTTCTCCTCTGTGATATTGGACTCCCCCATGATTCAATTATTATGGACCCCACCACAGGAGCACTGGGCTATGGCCTAGAATATACCTATTCAGTGATGGAGAGGCTGAGGCTGTCTGCATTAGGTGGCGATAAAATGACCTCCATGCCTATGCTCTGCAATGTAGGTTATGAAGTGTGGAGACAGAAGGAGGCAAAATTTACCCATGGGCTGCCCAGTTCCTGGGGAGATCACCTCGAGCGCTCCCTCATCTGGGAGGAGATGACAGCTATTACCCTGCTCCATGCCGGGGCAGACATTGTTGTCCTCAGACATCCTAGGGTCGTGAGCGTAGTAAAGGCAATAATCGATAAGCTGATGGGCTAGGCGCCTGAAGGGAGTTTTGAAATGGCACTCACCGGTATCCAGATATATAAGTATCTACCGAAAACAAACTGTAAAGAATGTGGCTTCCCTACCTGCCTCGCTTTTGCCATGAAACTTGCCCAAAAAGCGGTTGAGCTTTCCCGATGTCCTTATGTCACTGATGAGGCAAAACAGGCGCTTGAGGCCGCCTCTCGTCCCCCTATTCGCCTCGTCACCATTAGTAGCAATGGCAGGAAGATCGAGGTGGGGAATGAGGTGGTCATGTTCCGCCATGAAAAAACCTTTTACCACCCACCGGGAATAGTGGTAAGGGTTAAGGACAGCGACCCCCCTGATAGGATTGCCCAGCTTGTCAAAGAGACGGCAAACTATAGTGTAGAGCGGGTAGGACTTAGGCTTGGCTTGGATGGCTTCGCCATAGAGAATGATTCTCAGGACAGCGCCGCCTTTACCAAGTGTGTTGAATTGGTCAAATCTAATGCCGATGTCCCCTTGGTCCTTATGTCAAAAGATCCGTCGGCTATGAGCGCTGCTCTCAAGGCAGCCGGTGGTAAACCTCTGATCTATGCAGCCACCAAGGAAAATTGCGATAAGATGGTAGAGCTTGCTCTCAAGCATAAATGCCCTCTCGCTGTCTACGAGCCGGGTAGCCTGGATGAGCTTACCGAGATAGTGGAGCAGGTAACCAAGGCGGGGGTCGAGGATATTGTTATTGACCCCGGTGCCCGGGGATTTGCCGAATCGCTAAGCGTTCTCACCCAAGTGCGCCGGCAAGCCCTGAAGAAAAACTTCCGCCCCCTAGGCTATCCAGTAATTACCTTCCCTGGTGAGGCAACTACATCTATAGAGGAGGAGGCCCTCCTTGCAGGACAACAGGTGGCCAAATATGCGGGAATCATTGTGCTCGATCGCTTTTCCCCTTCCATAGTCTATCCCCTCCTCACCCTTAGATTAAATATCTACACCGACCCCCAGAAACCGATCCAGATGGCTCCCGGGATTTACACCATTGGTGCCCCCAAGGAGGATAGCCCTCTTTGTGTCACTACCAACTTCTCACTGACCTACTTCTCAATAGCCGGGGAGCTGGAGTCAAGCGGCTTCCCCTCCTGGCTCCTGGTCTGTGATACTGAGGGTCTCTCTGTGCTCACCTCATGGGCGGCGGGTAAGTTCGATGCCGAGAAGATCGCTAAGACAGTTAAGGAGTTCAACGTCGAAAAGAATATCAGTCACCGCAGTATAATAATCCCAGGTCACGTGGCAGTTTTGAGGGGAGAGCTTGAGGATGAACTCCCTGGCTGGAAGATCATGGTAGGTCCCCGCGAAGCGGTAGATGTCGGTGGCTATCTGAAACGAAACTGGGCAACCTAGCGTTTGCGAGCCAAGTTTCATATCTCTTAAGAATTCCTGCCACTGCGCTCATATCTACCATCTCAGATGGTTCTGGTAGCGAATGGAGGGCTATTACTAAATGAGCACAACCATTGTCGTTGCTGGGAAGGGGGGCACCGGCAAGACTACTATCGCTGCCCTCCTCATCAGGATTCTCTCCAAGAAGGGAATTGTTCTCGCCATCGATGGTGACCCAAGCTCCAATCTTCACATGTCCTTGGGTCTGCCCCTGACCGACACCATAGGTAGCGTTCGAGAGGAGATGGTGACGAGGGCAAGTAAGCTCAGCCCCGGGATACCAAAACAGGATTATCTGGAACTCAAAATACGCCAGGCGCTGGTGGAGTCACCAAGGATCGACCTTCTCGCCATGGGGCGTCCCGAGGGCCCCGGCTGCTATTGTGCCGCCAATAATATGCTGAGGGACAGCATCGGCCGGCTCGCTCGCAATTATGACTATGTGGTCGTTGACAGCGAGGCAGGGATGGAGCACATAAGCCGCCAGACAGCGCAAGATGTTGACATCCTCCTTTTGACCTCGGATGCTTCCATGCGTGGCATAATCACTGCCGCTCGCATAAAGGAACTGATTGGGGAGCTTCGCTCGAAGGTGGGGCGGATATCACTAGTGGTGAACCGTATCTCCAATGGGCTATCCCCTGTCATTGAGAGGGCAATTGCCGAATTTGGGCTTGAGCTCATTGGGACGCTGCCCGAAGCCCCTGAGCTGGTAGACCTGGAGATAAGGGGGGCACCCATCGATGAGCTTCCCGAGAATTCCCCTCTCCGGCTTGGAGTTTTAAAGGTAGCGGAGAGATTGGGTCTCATCTAATTTCAGTATTCTCGAGGAGGAGAAAATGCTTGTAATTGGGGAGTGCATTCATGTGATCTCCAGAAGAGTGAGGGATGCTATCGAAGCAAGGGACAAAGCCTTTATACAGAATCTAGCAGTGCGTCAGGTGGAGAAAGGGGCTCACATGCTTGACCTCAACATTGGCCCTCAAAAGAAAGCCGGACCCGAGGTGATGAGCTGGATGGTGGATACTATCCAGGAGGTTACCGATGTTCCTCTATCCCTTGACACCACCAATGCTGCCGCCATAGAGGCCGGTCTCAAGCTATGTAAGAAAAAGGCAATCATCAACAGCACCACCGCAGCCCCGGAGAGGCTGGCACTGACGATGCCACTGGCTGCCAAATATAATGCTAACATCATCGCCCTCGCCCTGCGTGCCACTGGCTTGCCTGTTTCTGCCGACGCTCGTGTTGAGATCGTTGCTGATGATCTAATGTCGGCGGCAGCGGAGTACAGTGTGCCTTTAGAGAATATCTATTTTGACCCGTTAGTGATGACCGTGAACGGCACCCAAGAGCATGCCCCTGAGGTCGTTAAGGCCACCCGCATGTTAAAGCAGATGTTTGACCCCCCCCTCAAGACCACCTGTGGTCTCTCCAACGTCTCCAATGGCGCTCCTCCAGAGGTTCGACCCGTCCTCAACCGAGTGTTTCTTGTAATGCTCATGGGTGCTGGGATGGACTCTGCAATCCTCGACCCATTCGATGATAAGCTGATGGAAGCGATAAGGATAATCGAGAATCGCGATGATTCCACGCCAGTTGGAAGACTTTACCTCGCCCTTCATGACGCCTACGCCGCCGGGGAGGAATTTGACCCGAGTATCGCCGACATGAGTGACCCGGATCAAAGAGATATCGTTAAGACAGTCAGGGTTTTAGAGAACAAGGTGATCTATGCCCATAGTTACTTGCAGCTTTAAGGGGTTATCTTCGGCCAAAACCCTCCTCAAGCTGTGAGGAGCTTAGTTGTATCATCGTCGGTCTTCCATGAGGGCAGGTGCGGGGTAGCCTAGTTTGCTCAAGCTGCCGAACCAACCCTTTCATCGGAGAAGAGCGGGCACTGCGCGCACCAGATAAGTCCCCTCGCCAAATGGCTCGATGGCAAAGCCATACTCGGCAAGTATTTCCCCTTGCCATTTCAGGATTTCCTCCTGCCGGGCTGGAACCTCGATTATTAAAGGCTCGAGGAGACCCTGAACTGCCATCACTCTCCTTCTATGCTCCTCGTAAATCCTTTCGAACAGGACACGCTCATGGGCTGCGTGCTGATCGATGAGATAGAGACCATCGGGACCCTCAGCGATGATATAGGTGTTGGCGAGTTGACCAAGAACGCGAAGAATAGGGAGAGGCTCTTCGGAGTTGGCTGTGGGAGGGGTTAGGGCTTCGATTGGGCTCTTTTCATCGGTTTTAACATGTCAAGTTGCGCCCCCTTCTCCTGAGGTAAGGAGGCGGCGGGCATCAGGTTTGGCTCTGTCCTAGCAGGGGCACAGGCATGTGCCCCATGAGAGCCTCTCGCACCGCCCCTTTAAGCTCAGCGAAGACCTCTCGCCCCGTCTGAATCTCACCGCGCTCTTTGTGGGGTGGACATTGACATCCACATCTTTATAGGGCAAAGACATCCTCAGGACCGCGATAGGGTGGTTTCCAGCCTGGATGAGCCCGTGGTATCCCTCCTCCAGAGCATGGGCTAATAGGTGGCTCTGAACCCAGCGCCGGTTGACAAAGAAGCTCATGTAGCTACGGCTTGAGCGGGTTAGCTGAGGGGGGGCTGATATATCCGGTGACAGACGGAAGAGCGAGGCTATATTGGATCACCAAATGGTTTATATGGCTATTTTCGGTGAAAGACGACTTGAGGAACTTGAGGCGAGCCGGCACATTTCGAAACAGATCACGCACAGTGACGATTGTCCCTCTGGGGCAAGCCCGGCTTCCCCTCTCCACCATGCGCCCGTTTTTCAGCTTAAGATAGCCCCCCGCAAGCCTCTCATCGGTGCAAGAGAGGAGCTCCACCTGAGCCACAGCAGCGATACTTGGCAACGCCTCACCCCTGAAGCCAAGGGTGGTAATCCTCTCGAGGTCACCTGCTGTAGTGATCCTGCTTGTAACATACCTCTCAAAGGCAAGCTCCATCTCGTCCGAAGGGATCCCTATTCCATTATCAATAACTCTAATAGGACTTATGCCGCCCCCCTCACCTCGATAGTGATTTGAGTTGCTGAAGCATCCAGGGAGTTTTCGACAAGCTCCTTGACCACGGAGGCTGGCCTTTCCACCACCTCCCCGGCGGCGATCTTGGAGATGACCTCAGGAGACAGGACTCTTATCGCCATTTCTTAAATCTAATAAACAGCGGTTGCTTGAGACTATCTCTTCCGGCGCCTTCTAAGCTCCCCCATTGCTCCAAGCCCAGAAAGAAGACCACCTAAAGCGCCAAAAAGCATAGTAACGCCTAATCCCCCGGCTACTGAGGCAAATGGGGCTTGGTTGTAAATATCGATGCTTGCCCACGCTCCAGCAACAGAAACCACAGCCGCGCCTATAACTAGCCCAGAGGCAAGACCTCTCACCCTGGGATATGCCAGCCCGCCTAAGGCGCAAATCGCAATGAGGATACAGCCGCCCAGCGCCAAGTAAGAATAGATGGGACCGCCCAGTTTGGCTATCGCCCATCCCGAAATTGGGATGCCGAATGCTACATCTACCCAGGGGAGGAAGACCCCCCATATCGCCAGTGCGCCAGAAATGAGCCCGATAACCAACCAGACCCTGCTCAGCCTTTCCATCCCTCACCTCCTAATTCTCTTTGCTCTATATTGGGCTTTTCATCGGCAAAAGCTAAACCCAGGGTGTTCTGCCCCGGTAGAAAAGCTCAGAATAGCCGTAATCCTGGCAGATATAGACGTCAAACTTATAATTTCGCCCGAATATGCCATATCGGCTATGCATGGCTGGGTATTCGTGCTTGGTCTGGTTGTTTCCACATTTGATACATTTGTAGGCTGAAATCGTGATATTACCTCTTCTTGACACCTCACACCTCCTTTGCTTTCTGCTGGAGCTCGTACAGCTTGGTGATCGCCTCGAGGGTGGTCATTGAAGTGATATCTAGCTTTGAAAGCTTATCTAACACCGGGGGTCTCTGCCCGAAAAGCAGAAGCTGCTCTAATGGCAGTTTTCTTCGGGTGCGGCGGGCTCTTTGAGCCCGCCGCACCCCTCCGCGCTCGATCCCACCCTCGAGCTCTGTCAGAATCTCCTGAGCCCGATGTATCACCGACCCGGGAAGACCGGCTAGCTGCGCTACATGAATACCATAGCTCTTGTCGCACCCCCCGGGCACTATCCGGCGCAAAAAGACAACCTTCCCCTCTCCTCGGCAACCGCAACATTGAAGTTCCTCACCCGGGGCAGAACACTTGCCAGTTCCACCAGCTCGTGGTAGTGAGTAGCAAACAGGGTCTTTGCCCCAAGCCTGGGGTGATTATGGATGTATTCAGCCACAGCGCGGGCGATTGAGAGGCCATCGTAGGTTGAGGTCCCCCTTCCTATCTCGTCAAGGATAATGAGAGACATTCGAGTGGCGTGGTTTAGGATATTTGCCGTCTTCACCATCTCCACCATAAAGGTTGATCTCCCTGTGGCTAGGTCGTCGAGGAGCCCCACCCTGGTGAAGATGCGATCTACCACACCTAAGGTGGCCGAGTTGGCAGGGACAAAGCTTCCTATCTGGGCGAGGAGCACGATGAGCGCCACCTGCCTCAAGTAGGTGGACTTCCCCGACATATTGGGACCGGTAAGTATGATGAGCTGAGCGTCACTGGTGGAGAGATAGGTATCATTGGGGACAAAACTCTCCTCGGTGATGGTTCGCTCCACCACAGGATGACGCCCCCCGGTGATAACAATCCTATCATCGCTGGTGAGCTTCGGTCTCACATAGCTATAGCGCACCGCCACCTCAGCAAGGGATGAGAAGACATCGATTTGGGCTAGGGCTCTACTTACAGTCAAGATGCGTTCGGCAGCATCCCCTACTTGGCGACAAACTTGGCGGAAAATCGTGCCCTCAAGCTCAGCGATCCCCTCCTTGGCATTGAGAATCTGGGACTCATATTCCTTGAGCTCAGGGGTGAAGAATCGCTCCGCCCCCACCAGCGTCTGCTTACGGATATGGTCAGGAGGCACTTGAGGGAGATTTGGCCTTGAGACCTCAATGTAATAGCCGAAGACCTTGTTATACCCCACCTTGAGCGATTTGATCCCGGTTCGCTGTCTCTCTTGATGTTCAAGGTTGGCCAAGTAATTTTTGGCATTTCTTGATGCCGAGCGAATTTCATCCAGCTCCCGAGAGAAGCCCCTTTTGATGACATCGCCCTCTCCAACACTTGAAGCCAGTTCCTCGGCAATAGCCTGGGAGATAAGGGAAACAATATCCTGGCAGGGCTTGAGCTCTCCAAAAAGCCAAGCCAGAGAAGGGTCTTCCTCAAGCACTGCCCTCACCTGGGGGACTAGTTCCAGGCCCCGGCGAAGGGATATCAATTCCCTCGGTGTTGCAATACCACTTCTAACCCGGTTGATTAGGCGCTCAAGATCAGCCATCTGGTCAAGAAGGCCTCTTACCTTTACACGCCGTAAGCTACTTCGATAAAACCACTCCACAGCATCTTGTCGCTGAGTTAGTTCATTTATGTTAAGTAACGGCTGCCCAAGCCACCGCTTGAGCAGCCTCCCTCCTATAGCCGTCTTTGTCAGTTCGATTATAGATATGAGCGAGCCGCTGGCAGTTCCAAGGCGGCTGCTCTGAAAAAGCTCAAGGTTTCGTTGCGTTGCGGCATCAAGGGTCATAAACAAATTAGTAGAATAGGTGGAGAGGCGAGTAAGCTGCCTCAATGCAACCTTCTGGGTCTCGCCAAGATAATGGATGATGGAACCTGCTGCCCTAATAGCCAGAGGAAGGTGAGAACAACCATAGCCATCAAGTGAGGTGACACCGAAATGCTTAAGAAGGAGCTGGCGCGCTATCTCTAGGTCGAACCATCGCTCCTCCTGATAGGTCACCTGGGCAGATATGGAAAGCTCGGGGGGGTCGGAGGACTTATTAATAATAAGGACCTCGGCGGGACGGAGTCGTTCCAGTTCAGCTAGGGCGCGCCCCCGGGGAAGCTGTGTGGCGGCGAATTCGCTTGTTGTTATGTCAACATAAGCTATCCCCACCTCCCCTACCCCCCACACCACTGAAGCGAGATAATTGTTTGCCTTATGCTCAAGCAGATTTTGCTCAACCACTGTGCCCGGGGTCACCACACGGACAACCTCCCGCTCAACGAGACCTTTTGCTTTTTGGGGTTGGCTTAGCTGCTCGCATATTGCCACCTTGTAGCCTTTATTTATGAGCTTGGCAAGGTAGTTATCAAGGGCATGGTAAGGG
>DAOTXZ010000056.1:0-3678 GCA_034435115.1 Dehalococcoidia bacterium
GGAAAATCCCACAGATGCAAAGAGGATTATAGAAAAGTGCATCACCGCTGCCCGCGCCCGAGAGGCAGCGCGCAAGGCGCGCGATCTCATTATCAGAAAGGGAGCCCTCAGCAATACCACCCTCCCAGGGAAGCTCGCTGATTGCTCTGAGAAGGAGCCTTCAAGGTGCGAGCTTTACCTGGTTGAGGGAGACTCCGCCGGGGGCTCAGCAAAGCAGGGGAGGGATCGCCGCTTTCAGGCGGTATTACCGCTCAGGGGGAAGATCCTCAATGTGGAGAAGGCCACAGCCTCAAAGATGCTCGCCCATGAGGAGATAAGAGCCATCATCACTGCCCTTGGCGCTGGTCTCGATGACCAGCTAGACCTCAGTAAGCTTCGCTATCATAGGGTGATCATAATGACCGATGCCGATGTCGACGGCTCCCATATCCGCACCCTTCTCCTCACCTTCTTCTTCCGCCATATGCCAGAGCTTATCTTAAATGGACATCTGTTCATCGCCCAGCCACCCCTCTATCGCATCAGAAGCTCCAAGGAGCAATACTGGGTTTACTCGGATAAGGAGAAGGAGGATCTCTTAAAGAGGTTCAAAGACAGTAAAAGGCTTGAGATTCAGAGATACAAGGGTCTTGGTGAGATGAGCCCGGAGCAGCTCTGGGAGACAACCATGAACCCGACCACCAGGACAATGCTGAGGGTTTCAATTGAGGATGCGGTAAAGGCAGATCAGGTCTTCCATATCCTTATGGGAGACGAAGTTCCACCCAGAAAGGCATTTATCCAGGCCCACGCCAAGAACGTGCGGAATCTGGATATCTGAAGTAAGGGGATGAATCGCAGATTCTTAATGGCTTTGGGGTTAGCCTTAATGGCTTCTCCGGAGCTAGTATTTAGCACCGCTCTAGGGGCAGCCGTATTGGGCATATCCTTCCTTCTGCCCAGGGCGGAAACGTGGGGCAACGCTTATAGCTGTGGCTGTGATTTCCATCGCTATGGCTGGTGTGGCAAGCCAAAAACAGGGGAGGTAACACCCCATGGGCTGGATAGGAGGGCAAGGCTTGAGTTTAGACAAATCCTAGCCAACAGAAAGGCTTACCTGAGGGAAACGGACACCTGGAAGAGTCAGATATCTCCTAGAGAGCAGGTGGCCCTGCGACCACCGCTCCTTAAGCCCCCTGAAGTGGCCACCTGGATGAAAGCCGAAGTGGGCTGGGATGGCTACTTCCATGCCGGTGGGGCTCGCTATACCGTCCCTTCTCCCTATGTGGGCAAAGAGGTGATGGTGCGCCTCACCTCAAAGGTGGTCGAGGCTTACTACGGGTGTGACCTCATAAAGACCCATGCGCGAGTGGACGAGGGACAGCATTCAACTGACTGGAACGATTTCCCACCGGAGAGGAGGCTTTCTTCCGCCGCACTCCAGAACTGGCGCCGGGAGCGGGCAGCCGGCCGGAGGCGAAGTCCCACTGGGGAAGGGGTTCACCTAAAACCACGGCAAGAGCGTGAGTAATCTGGACGTTTAACCTAGATATGTGACCCTTTATGGTACTGACTCCATATTCGCGAAAGCTATAGTCTTTAAACCCCCCCTGATATATCTCTCCACCACATCAGGGACGATACTGGCACTCGACAGGCACTCAGCCTGTTTTGCTACGGCTCAAGGGCAGTCGACAGTTACCTCCCCCCGCTCATCCGCCACCAAAAGAGCAGTGAAGTCATACCCCCTTCTCCTGACCTCCGCTGAGCCCCCCTGCTGACGATCCAGGATAGCTACGACCTTCACCACCTGACACCCCTCCCCCTCCACCACCTCTATCGACCTAAGTATCGAGCCGCCGCTGGTGATCACATCATCAACAATGGCAACCCTCGAGCCCCTGGGTAGTTCACCCTCGATATACCTCTGTGTCCCGTGCTTCTTGGGCTCTCTCCTCACTATGAAAGCATTGATCGGCTCGCCCTCGAGATAGCTCACCAGCGCCACCGCAACAACGATCGGATCCGCCCCCATGGTCATCCCACCAACGGCATCGACACCTCTGATAAGCTCAAATATCCCCTTCCCCACCAGATATGCCCCTTCAGGCGAGAGGGTAACCCGCCTCAGGTCGAAGTAGTAAGTGCTCTTCACCCCTGAGGAGAGGGTAAAATCACCCCGCATGGGTGCCCTCTCCTTCACTATCTCCAGGAGCCTTTTATCTAGAGTCAACTCAAGCCCTCCTTTTTGCCCCGGGCGTGGTAAACACTCTCCTACCCTTGGGGTGATAGATACAACCCATTCCTTCGAATATATTCCTCCACCTCCTCCGGAACCAGATAGCGGATGGATAAGCCACGACTGACGCGGCTTCGGATCTCGGTGGAGCTGATCCCGATCTCGGGGGCATCGAGAAAGACGATGCGCGCTGAGGCCCCGGGGAGAGAAGAATCGAGGGAGGATAGATCAATGATACGGCCGGGCCGCCTGACCGCAACCAGCCTACACATCGCCAGGATTCTTGCCGGCTCCTTCCACAATGGAAGCTCCATGAGGGCATCAGCGCCCATGATGAAGAAAATCTCTGCCCCCGCCCCCAGCTTATTTCTCAGGGCGGCGATCGTGTCCACTGTGTAGGATGGTCCCGGTCGGTCAACCTCAATAGAGGAAACTTGAAAATATGGGTTTGAGCTTATAGCAAGCCGGGTCATCTCCAGGCGGCACTGGGCAGGGGCGATGGCTTTGCCCCCCTTAAAGTAGGGTTGGCCGGCGGGGACAAATATTACCTCCCCCAACCCCAGCCTCAGCCTCGCCTCCTCGGCTATGATGAGGTGGCCAATATGAATCGGGTCGAATGTCCCGCCGAGGACTCCGATTTTCATGCTACTCCCACCGAAGCTCTATTTTACCAAAACGCACCTTATCACCAGGCTTAACCCCTGCCCTATTCAAGGCACGGCTGACCCCAAGCCTCGAAAGCCTCCTCTTAAGATGGGCTCTTGCCTCTGGATTTTCGAGGTCAGTCATCTTGAGCATCCTCTCCACCCTCGGCTCGGAAACAACGAAGGTGTCCCCTTCCCTGGAGACGGTGAGCATAGCCCTTGGTCTGGGGCGGAAAACAACCTCCGGAGCAACCGATTCCATCTCCTGACGGCTATATGAATCGACCATCTTGGCAGCCTGAGCCATAAGCTGGGAGACCCCCTCCTTCGTTGCCGCTGAGATAAAAAAAAGCGGCTGGTAAGAGGAAAACTCCGTTTCAAGCTCAGGTAATCTGCTCCTCACCACAGGCAGATCGATTTTGTTCACCACTACAATTTGAGGCTTCCCCGCTAGGTTAGGGTTAAACAAGACAAGCTCCTCATTGACCTGGCGAAGGTCTGCCAAGGGCTTTTCAGCCCCTCCATCAACCATGTGAATGAGCACCTTGGTTCGTTCAATGTGGCGGAGAAAGTCATGCCCCAACCCAACCCCCCGGTGAGCGCCCTCAAGGAGCCCTGGGATCTCAGCCAGGACAAAGCTGCTGCCCCCCACCTCGACCACCCCCAGAACGGGTTCGCGAGTGGTAAATGGATAATCCGCTATCTTTGGTCTCGCCGCCGATGCCGCAGCAAGAAGCGTTGACTTGCCAACATTCGGCTTGCCGATTATACCCACATCTGCAATAAGCTTAAGATCAAGGATGAGAGTGCATTCCT
>DAOTXZ010000057.1:0-10379 GCA_034435115.1 Dehalococcoidia bacterium
AGCCAGGGCTTTGGTGGGGGGAGGCGGGCAAGAAGAAAAAGGGATTTAGAAAATGCGGATGGGCAGATCACAAAAGCCAACGGCGAGCGCTCAGGCGCTTGTGTTGGTTTTTTTCTTTTGGGCAGAGCGGTGAAGTCAGAGCCCCCAGGGGTTGACAAAAGGGGCGCTATGTGGTAAAAAGGCCTATAATGGCTGTGGTAAGCTCTTGACAAACTGATAAAAGGGTATAAAGTAGTATAAAATGACGCTAAAGGGTGGTTTGAGAGGCTTGCCACGAAAGGAGGGAAGTATGTGAGAAACCGGGGAAGAGCTAATATTAGTGAGACTTGTGAAGGAGGAATCCCTGAATGAAGATAAAAGGAATGGCAAAGATAATCCCGCTACTGGTGGTTATCTCCCTTGTGTTTTCCCTGATAGCAGGGGTGATCACCATCACGCCCCAGGCCGGCGCTAGCCCGGGGACAAAGCTTTTGGTGACCATCACCCCCCTTGAGGACGGCGATATAATCACGCCGGGCGGCCCGTTCGATGTGACGGCGACAATCAAGAATACGGGTGGTGAAGATGCCTCAAATGTGGTGGTCACCCTCACCCTTAATGGCTATGCCTCCCTTCCAGCGGGTGACACCGGCGTCCGCACCTTCGCCAGCATCGGAGATGGTGAGGTAGAGGAGGTAACCTGGAGCAATATAACCTGCGATACCAATGGGGATGTGATCATCACGGTGACCGCTTCGGCATTTAACGCCCCCGAGGCCTCGGCTACTGTCACCATCCATCAAAACTCGCTGGTGGTGAACATTGAGAGACCGGTAACAAGCACCATAATTGCCGTCGGCAGCACCTTCTATGTGAATGCCGTTATCACCAACGTCTCCCCCGAGCCGATGGAGGGTGCTCAGGCGACGATAACCATAACTGGCAACGCCAGTTTACACCCGGATGAGGGTGAAACCAAGGATGTTCTGGTTCCGGGGCAGGATGAGGGCACTATCCCCGCCTGGAGCTCAGCCGAGGTGTGGTGGAGGGTTGACTGCACCGGTCTCGGCGATGTCACCATCGAAGTGGAGGCCCAAGCTACCGCTTCAACCGGGACGGAGCTTGAGGGCAGCGATAGTGTCACTGTCCACCAGAGAGATGTGTGGCTGGTGGCGGAGATAATTGAGCCACCGTTCAAGCTTGCCGATGGCTCCCAGAGGCCGCCCGATGGCTATAGCGTCTGCGAGAGCAACAACTTTGTGGTGAAAGCCATCATCACGAACATCCACAACTCTACGATTAATGGTGTCTTTGCCACGATAACTGTGCCGACCGGTGCCAGCCTCGTGGACGACCCCGAGACCTGGACTATCGGCACCCTTGCTCCGGGCAAGTCGGCTGAGGTTGCCTGGAACCTGCACTGCGAGGAGGCGGGGTCTGTCGAGATCACGGTGACTCCCGGCGGCTCTGGTGTCAGTGGTAGGGTGCTCGAGGATTCAGTTACGGTGAAGCAGCGGGCACTTGAGCCTCATATAAGCGTGGTCATCAGCTCCGATAGGGATAAGGTGTGCACCGGCACCTGCCATAACACCTTCATCGTGACCGCAACGATCACCAACAGTGGCTGTGCCGCGGCTACCGGCGTTTCCGCCACACTGGCCCAAGTTGATGGCGATGGCACCGTCACCATAGCTAATCCCACCCAGACCGTGGGCACCGTCCCCGGTCTCGGCGGCTCAAGGACGGTCACCTGGACGGTGACCTGCACCGGGGCGGATGATGTTGAGCTCCAGGTTGAGGTCGACCCCGGTGATATACTATCTAACCCCATCACCGTAGAGCAGTGTAGGGAGTTTGTGGTGGAGATCACCGAGATTGCCCGGCTTGATGGCACTCCGCAGACCACCTTCTCCACTGAGCAGGAGTTCACGGTAACTGCCCGCTTCACCAACTGCCGCATAGAGAGAAGCGACCTCAGGGCTAGAATAGACCTCTCCAATATCGGAGCGGTGCTGGCGCCGGGGAGCAATGTCACCCTCAAGTTCTATAACGCTGCCGGCGAGCTTACGAGCACCGAGACGGTGCCGGCGGCGGAGACGGTGATTATCCGCCATCTCTGCGCCTGCTGCTATGTGGACATCACCTGGCAGCTTGAGTGCATAAACTCCACCGATGGCACCATCTCTGTGGAGGCCTGGACAGCGACGGGCGTGCCTCTTGGCGATGATGAGTCGGACGAAATTGCGCAGGAGTGGAAGGCGCACCTCGTTTCCGGCATAGGTGTCTACCCCGGCTCGCTTAGCGAGGGGACGATGGAGACCACCCCGAGCGATGAGGTCGACATTGGCGAGAAGTTCACCGTTGTGGCCAAGGTGACCAACATCGGCGAGGCCGCTGCTACCGATGTGGTGGTTAGCATAAATGTAAGCGGTGCGGCATCGCCCAGTGGGACGATGAGCCGGACCATTGCTAAGATCCCCGGCGGTGGGTCGGCAAAAGCCATATTTGAGCTCACCTGCACCGGGGCGGGCACGGTTACCATCACCAACCCCGATAACCCCATGCTTGCCCTGAAGCTTGAGGGGAAGGATGAGAACACCGGCGCAGCGATCCCGGCGGCCAACATCAACGTGGTGTGCGCCGTGAGGGTCACCCAGGTGGCACCACCCCCACCACCGGGGCTTCAGGTGGTGATCATCCAGCCCGTGACCTGCACCGTGTTTAACCTGGATGATGTCTTCGCGGTGAAGGCGCTCATCACCAACACCGGCGGTGCGACTGCCTCTGTTACTGCCGAGATCTACTGGGAGGATGAGGACGGCGATCCTTATAGCGGTGCCGCGCCCTTAGGGGGTCAGCCCTTAGAGAGAACCATAGGCGCAATCCTTCCCGGGGCTACTGAGGAAGTGAGCTGGGTGATGCGCTGCACCGGGATGGGCGATGTCACCATCACGGTCTTCGCCGGGGCAAGTGGGTACGGCGAGGTATCTGACTCGGTGCTCATCCATCAGGTGGGGGTGCCGGAGCTCTCTGTAGAGATCCTGTCCCCGGGGAACTGGACATACATTGCCACCTCTCAGGAGTTTGCCATCACGGCAAAGGTCTATAACGCCGGGGCAACGGCGACCGGCGTCTCTGTCAAGCTGGAGATTCCTGAGGTGGATGAGGGACAGTGGGATGGTGAGCCCTATGCCACGATAGTATCCGGGGCTAATCCTGTGTTCGTTGGCGACCTCGGCTACGGGGAGTACGAGATAGTGAGCTGGACGGTGCACGCCGATTCCACCTGGATGAAAGGCAACCAAACGGCCTGGGTGACATTCAATGTCACGGCATCGGCGACAAATGTCCCCAGGACGGATTGGCCTGAAGACTGGGTGGTGATTGGCATCTATCCTGCGGCGCACCTTGTGGTTGAGATACTAGCGCCTCAGGATGGGTCGCAGATGACCGTCTGCGATGAGTTTGCGGTCACCGCCCGGATCTACAACACGGGTCAGGCCGATGCCTGGGAGGTCTCAGCTACACTTTCGGTTGAGCCTCAGGGCAGCGCCAGGATCACCAGGGGCGGGTATACCCAGTATGTGGGGACCCTCGTTGGCTGGGGCACTGGTGACTACGCTGATGTGAGCTGGACACTCCACTGCAAGGAGGCCTGTAACTCCGTCATCACCGTGACCGCCCAGGGCTACGATGAGTTCGGCAACCACCTGCAGAAGGTGTGGGACGTGTATAGCAGCTACAACTACACCTCCACTGATTGGTACTATGCGATGTTCTCCGAGCCGGGGAGGGCAATTGAGTCCCGGTTCATCGAGCCCGACTCGATCACGGTGAAGCAGGTAGGGGTTCCGGTGGTTGAGATGGCTGATCTCACCCTCAGTATCTCCTACCCCGACACGATCGTGGTTGGTGAGCCATTCACCGTCATCGGGATGGTGGCCAACAGCGGCGGTGGGGCTGCCAGTGGTGTCAGCGTGACCCTGGAGGCGATCGGTCCGGTCACTCCGGCGACACAGACATGGACTGTCGGCGCTCTTGCGGCTGGTGCCCACGCCACCCATACCTGGACGCTCACCCCCACCGGCACCGGGACGGTGAAGTTCATCCTCAGCGCCACGGGGACAGATGCGGCTAGCGGCACCACCATAAGGGCGCTGGTTGATCCTCAGGTGGTGTCTGGTGAGCCGGCTGAGGTTCAGGTCATCCTTCCCGACAGGATAGACGTGGCTGTGAGTCCCTGGACCTGGCTGTGGGCTCCGATACTCATAGGCTTTGTCCTCCTTGGCGCCCTCAACTATCTGGCGCTGCGCCAGCTTGCTTCGAGGATTGGCGATGAGATAAGAGCCAAGAAGTAGGAGTAAGAGGGAATTTTGGGGGCGGCGCCGAAGGCGCCGCCCCCAAAAAATCTCGATCCAGGGGTCGGCAAGGGGTATAGTTGATCAGTTTGGGAAGGCAAGTGTGGTAGAAGAATGAGAAAGAGCCCTTCTCTCCTAGCGAGGGGCTCTTTCTCATTGGAGCGGGAGAAGATGCGGTATAAAGTGGTTTCCCTTCTTGTGATTTTGCTCATCGTGGCGCTTATGGATGGAGGTGTCGCTGTCTCGTCGTCGATACAGGGGGTTAACTATTGGGGGACGGTGACGGTGGGGGGGGAAGCGGCTGTCGATGGCACTCAGGTTACGGCAACGCTGAGTAGACCGGGTTCTGATGATCTGCACTTCGGGCCCACTAGTGTCTCTGATGGAAGCTATAACAACCTTGTGGTTGCCGGAGGGCCGGCATATCTCTTTGGAACTGTGACCTTTTATGTAAATGGGATGAGAGCCAGCCCGACTGTTATTTTCAACCCAGAGGACACCGGTTCTGAGGTTAGGGTTGACCTTGTGTTTGAGGTCTCAAGAACCTATGTCGGCACGGTGAGGATGGACAAGGGTCTCCTTATCGGCGAGATATATGCAAAGGTTGGCGACTATGAGTCTGACCGGGTTACCGTCCAGAACGGGAACTATGAGCTAACGATCACGCCGGGCTGGGAGAACATCGGCCGGACGGTTGAGTTCTACCACGATGGGATAAAGGCACGTGAGACGGTGACCTTTGTGCCAGGCTCGGAGTCCGAGACTCTCAATCTGACCTTCCCGGCGCCGGGGATCGCCATCTGGGTTTGGATTCTAGTGGCGCTGGTGGTTGAGGAGGAGGGCTCGGGCTGGGGTGCCACCACCGGAGGCTCCACCTAAAGAAAGGAAATAGGGGTTACCACCCGTCAAAAAAGGCGCCCCGACACTGTCGGGGCGCCTTTTTACCGCCTTTAGCGCTTATAATCGAGTACCACCACCTGGGTCTCCTGAGGCAGGCTTGACTTGGTCACCGTTAGTTTGGGCTGGGGGGCTACCTCCTTAAGCCCCATCTCCTTCAGGAACCTTGAAAGGGGCTCCAGCTCCATCTTCACTGCCTCTGTTTTGAAATGCATTGGGATGACCACCTTTGGCTCAAGGAGGCGCACTGTCTGGGCGGCTGCCGCTGCATCGATAGTGGATAGGCCACCAACAGGCACCATGAGCACCTCAACATTGCTCATCTCCTCCATCTGCTCCGGGGAGGGGACATGCCCCAGGTCACCGAGGTGACAGAGCGTCATCTCTTCCATCTCGATGAGATAGATGGTGTTCTTGCCCCACCTTTCCCCCTTTTCGGCATCGTGGTAGGTTCTGATTCCGGTGATGAAGACATTGGCGATCTCATACTCGCCGGGTCCGTTGACGATCTTGCGTGTGCCACCAACCCCTTCTCTGAAGCTATGCCCGGGGTGGGGGTGGCTTATGGTGACAATATCGGCCTGGGGCTTGCCCAGTGAGTAGCCCAGACTACTATCGTAGGGGTCGGTGAGGACTACTGCCCCCCTTCCCTTAATCCGAAAGCAGGAGTGACCCAGCCAGGTGATTTCCAAATGGTCTTCCCCTTGGCGTGCCTTTCAGGCGTTTCCAGTCCTTGGAAAGTATAGCAAAGGGGGCTTTGGGGGTCAACTCTTGACAACCCCAATAGAAGGTGGTAAATTATAATTAGCACTCTCAAGGCAAGAGTGCTAATCAATCTGAGGTGGTGGGAAGGCGGATGCTCACGCAGAGGAGAGGGGAAATATTGAGGATCATAGTTAGCGAGTATATATCCGGGGCAGTCCCGGTGGCATCGGAGACCATTGCCCGTAAATACCGGCTTGGGGTAAGCCCAGCTACTATTCGCAATGAGATGACACGCCTTGAGGATGAGGGCTATATTATCCGACCTCATACTTCGGCAGGGGCTATCCCCTCCGATAAGGGATATCGCTACTATGTTGAATCACTTGTCGATGAGGCCGAGCTTGCGGTAGCAGAGCAGTTCCTCATCCGTCACCTTTTTCATCAGGTGGAGATGAAGCTTGAGGAGTGGACGGAGCTGGCAGCGGCAATCCTCGCCGGCCTGGTTCGAAATGTGGCTGTTGTTACCCTGCCCAAAGCCGCCCAGCCCCGATTGAAGCACCTGGAGCTGGTAGCACTTCAGGATTTTCTTGCCTTGCTGGTCGTTGTTCTCAGAGAGACAAAGCTCAAGCGTCAGCTCTTGTTCTTCGACCAGGCGGTGTCCCAATGGGAACTTGATGCCCTGGCGGGCAAGCTGAATGCTGCCCTCAGTGGCTTGACCTGGCCGGAGATCCTTGCCAGGGTATCGGAGCCTTCCCCTATTGAGGAGGAGGCAATTAACGCCTTGGTCAGGATAATGCAGGAGGAAGAGGAGAGGAGGTATGAGGAGCACTGCCTGGATGGACTCCGCCATATCTTGAGTCAGCCAGAATTCTCCAGCAGTCGTAAGGTGCTCGATATAATGGGGGTGCTGGAAGGGAAGAACCTATCGAGGGTTATTCCGCCTCATGTGCTGGACTCTAATGGCGTTCACGTGATTATCGGTGCAGAGAATACCGAGGAGGTGATGCGCGATTGCAGCGTGGTAGCAACCAGGTATGGCATTCCTGGTGAGGTGTGCGGTGCCATCGGGGTGGTGGGGCCTACCAGGATGCAGTATAGTCGCGCCATCTCCTCAGTGAGATACCTGGCTTCGGTGATGAGTGGGCTTGTGAGCGAGATATATAGGTGAGTAATAAACGGGAGGTGATATTATGGGGGACGAGGAAAAAGACCTCGCTCCGGAGAAGATAGCGGAAGAGGGGGTTGTGAGGGGGGAGGTGGAGAGCTTAGAATCGCTGAAGAAGGCGCTTGATGAGGAAAAGGAACGCTCGGAAAGCTACCTTCGAAACTGGCAGAGGGCTCAGGCGGACTACTTGAACCTTAAGCGACGAACCGAGCAGGAGCGAAGCGAGATGACCCAATTTGCCAATGCGATGCTTATGCGGAACCTGCTTCCGGTGCTTGATGACCTGGAGCGGGCGCTGGAGAACGTTTCGGAGCGGCTTGCCGGGCTCACCTGGGTTGAGGGCATTATCCTTATCTATCGTAAGCTCAAAGCGGTTCTTGAGGGGCATGGGCTAAGTGAGATTAAGTCTCTCGGCGAACCGTTCGATCCCAATTTGCATGAGGCTGTGCTTTACGGTGAGGGGGAGGAGGGGAAGGTTATCGCCGAGCTTCAAAAAGGCTATAAGCTACACGACCGCGTAATTCGTCCCGCTATGGTCAAGGTGGGAAAGGGACAGGAAAAGAAGGGGGATTAAAACTTTAAGGAGGTATAACTATGGGCAGGGCTATTGGCATAGATTTGGGAACAACCCTAAGCGAGGTTGCAGTGGTGGAGGGAGGGGAGCCTAAAACAATCGTCAGCTCCGAAGGCGATCGCCTTGTGCCTTCGATGGTCGCTATAAGCAAGACCGGGGAGAGGCTGGTGGGACAACTGGCCAAACGGCAGCGAATCACCAACCCTGAGAACACAATTTACAGCATCAAGCGCTTTATGGGCCGAAAGTGGGGCGAACCATCGGGGAGAGAGCTACCTGTGGAGGAGGATGCCAAGCGCGTAACTTATAAGGTGACCCGCGCTCCTAACGGTGATGTGCGAGTGGTTATGGGGGGCAGGGAATATAGCCCCCCCGAGATCTCGGCGATGATATTGCAAAAGCTTAAGATGGATGCTGAGGCCTATCTCGGCGAGAAGGTCACTGAGGCAGTAATAACCGTCCCCGCCTATTTCAATGATAGCCAGCGCCAGGCAACCAAGGATGCCGGCAAGATTGCAGGGCTTGAGGTTTTGAGAATCATCAACGAGCCCACTGCCGCCGCTCTTGCCTACGGACTGGACAAAAAGCAGGAGCAGACGATTGCAGTCTATGACCTGGGTGGAGGTACCTTTGACATCTCTATACTGGAACTGGGGGAAGGAACCTTCCAGGTCAAGGCGACCGCGGGCGATACCCACCTCGGTGGGGATGACTTCGACCAGCGCATTGTTGACTGGCTTTGCGATGAGTTCAAGAGGGAGCAGGGGATTGATTTGAGGAAGGACCGGCTGGCACTGCAAAGGCTGAGGGATGCCGCGGAGAAGGCCAAGTGTGAGCTCTCCACGGTGCTTCAGACGGAGATAAACCTCCCCTTTATTACTGCCGATGCCTCAGGACCCAAGCATCTCAATGTAACTCTCACCCGTGCTAAGCTGGAGCAGCTAGTGGCTGACCTGGTAGAGAGAACCGTCGGTCCCTGTCAGCAGGCACTGGCAGATGCCGGGCTCACCCCCGCCCAGATCGATGAGGTCATCCTCGTTGGAGGGCAGACAAGGATGCCACTTGTGCAGCAGAAGGTGAAGCAGATCTTCGGGAAGGAGCCCTGTAAGGGGGTTAATCCTGACGAGGTTGTGGCCATCGGGGCAGCAATTCAGGCGGCGGTCTTGAAGGGGGAGATGAGGGATGTCCTTCTCCTCGATGTTACTCCCCTTACCCTGGGCATTGAGACCCTGGGCGGTGTGATGACTCCGCTCATCCCTCGCAATACGACCATCCCAACCTCAAAGAGCCAGATCTTTTCCACCGCTGCCGATAACCAGCCCAGCGTTGAGATTCATGTCCTGCAGGGGGAGCGCGCCATGGCTGCTGACAACAAGACCATTGGCCGCTTCATACTCGATGGCATCCTTCCCGCCCCGCGGGGGGTGCCCCAGATTGAGGTCACCTTTGACATCGATGCCAACGGCATTTTGAGCGTGAGGGCTCGCGATAAGGGGACGGGAAAGGAGCAGAAGATCACTATCACTGCTTCAAGCGGACTCAGCAAAGAGGAGGTGGAGCGGATGCGGCGGGAGGCGGAGATGTATGCTGAGGAGGATCGAAGGCGCCGCGAGGAGGTGGAGACACGGAATACCGCCGATAGCCTCATCTATACCGCGGAGAGGACGATGAGGGAGCAAGGGGACAAGGTGCCTCCGGGTTTGAGGGAGGAGGTTGAGAGGAAGATTGCGGCAGCTCGTTCAGCGCTTGGTGGAAGCGATATAGGGGCAATCAGGCGTGCCACCCAGGAGCTATCCGAAGCATTGCAGAGGGTTGGTGCCGCCGTTTATCAGCAGGCAGGAACGTCACCTGGAAGTGGGGGGGAGGCGCCCGGTGGCAGACCGGATGAGGGGACGGTGGAGGGGGAGTTCCGAGAAGTGTAAGTAAAGCCGAACTGCGATTAATGTTGCCAAACAGGGCGGGGCACACCCCCGTCCCTTTTTGGTATGAGCTTGTAGCAAGAGAAGCGGTGGGCTATAATATAATCTGGCTTATTCTGAGGAATTTGGTGCTATGACGACAAAGCGCGATTACTATGAGGTCTTGGGCGTAGAAAGGGACGCCTCTGAAGAGGAGATCAAGAAGGCGTTTCGGAGGCTTGCCTTTAAGTATCATCCTGACCACAACCGGGAGCCCGGAGCC
Source organism: Dehalococcoidia bacterium (assembly GCA_034435115.1). Taxonomy (GTDB): domain Bacteria; phylum Chloroflexota; class Dehalococcoidia; order E44-bin15; family DAOWNJ01; genus DAOTXZ01. Next base: position 9,860 of record DAOTXZ010000057.1, read on the forward strand.
GAAGAGAAGTTTAAGGAGATTAGCGAAGCCTATGAGGTGCTCTCGGATCCTGAGAAGCGGGCAAGCTATGACCGCTTTGGTCGGCTGGGGGGGGAAGGGTTGTGGGGGAGGGGATTTGAGGGCTTTGATGTTTTCCGTGGCTTTGGCGACATATTCGATGCCTTCTTCGGCGGCGCCACAACGGCGACCCAGCGCCGCCCCCAGAAGGGTGCCGATCTCAGGTGTGAGCTCACCATTTCCTTTGACGAGGCTGTCCTGGGGTGTGAGAAGGAACTGGAGATAAATCGCACCGAGAACTGTTCGGTCTGTCATGGCGTTGGCTCAAGACCGGGGAGTCAGCCCGCGCGATGCCCCAATTGTAATGGCACGGGGCAGGTGCGTCGGGTTCAGCAAAGTATCTTTGGGCGTTTTGTGAACGTGACCACCTGCGAACGCTGCCAGGGGGATGGAAGGATCATCACTGATCCCTGTCCTCAATGTCGAGGCTCGGGCAGGGAACAGAAGGTGCGCCGGATTTTGG
>DAOTXZ010000058.1:0-3604 GCA_034435115.1 Dehalococcoidia bacterium
GATCTGGTCTTGGTTGTTGGGGTGGAGAAGTTAAAGGACACGGGCAGGGGTGGGCTTGGCGGGGGGGTTGTCGCCGGTCAACCTACCAGTGGGGCGGTGCCCCTAATATCGGGGGCAGCCCCCATGTTTGCCCTGCTTGCAACGATGTACATGAATCGCTATGGTCTAAGCTATGAGGATTTCAAAAGAACCCTGGCCAAGATCGCGGTGAAGAACCACCATAATGGCTCATTGAATCCTAAGGCTCATTTTCAGCGGGAGATAACCATCGAGCAAGCGATGAATGCCCCAATGATAGCCTGGCCTCTCGGGCTATTTGACTGTTGTGGCGTCAGCGATGGCGCAGCAGCAGCGATTTTGACCCGCGCTGATTTGGCAAAGAGCTTTAGAGATGACTATCTTCTGCTTAAAGGGCAGGCAGTCGTCTGTGGCGCTCACCAGGGTCTTCTCCAGCCGAGCTATGACTTTGTCCACTTTGAGGAGGCGGTTTGTGCCTCACGGCTAGCCTATGCCGAGGCGAACATAAAGGATCCATTTAAGGAAATAGACCTTGCCGAGGTGCATGACTGTTTCACCAGCACTGAGCTTGCAACCTATGAGGACCTGGGCTTTTGCTCCCGGGGAAAAGCGAAGGATTATGTCGATGCCGGCAGCTTCGAGCTTGAGGGCGAGCTGCCGATCAACCCCGATGGCGGTCTGAAGTGCTTTGGTCATCCTATTGGGGCGAGCGGGATAAGGATGCTCTACGAGCTCTATAAGCAGATGCAGGGCAAGGCTGGCCCCCGTCAGTGCAGGGGTGTCGCCCTGGGGCTGACACACAACCTCGGCATAGGTCCTGGGAACGCCGTCTGTAGTGTTACCATTGTGGGACGAGCTGGCTAGTAAAGCGCCTGACTTTCTATTTTGAACCGCCTTTCAACTTCATAGATTTGTGTGCCTTGGGTTTTTGGCTGTCAGTCTTCATCTTTGTCTTTTTATGGAGCTGTTTCATGCGGAACCAGGCTAATGGCGGGAATTTGGTCTTGACGGGGTGGCTCCATTCTGGTATAAATAAATACGAGACTTTCTATTAAGTCCCGCTCGGTTGGAGAGGGGGTGATCTTGATGTGCCGTGTAATGTGAGGTCTGTCCCTAGGGAGGGCGTTGCTCTTTGCCCATTTGTCTAAAGGAGGAGAAATTCAATATGCGAATCTCTCGCCTTCTCTCACCCACGGCGCTCATCATCCTCTCTGGGGTGGTTATCGGAGCCCTGGCTGCATTGCTGGTGAAATGGGGCAACCCTCCGAATATGGGCATCTGTGTAGCTTGCTTTATGAGGGATACCTCGGGGGCGCTTGGTCTCCACCAGGCGGGGGCAGTGCAATACATTCGCCCCGAGATACCGGGCTTCTTATTAGGTAGCTTTATCTCAGCATACATTTTCGGCGAGTTTCGGACTAGGGGTGGCTCAGCCCCCCTAGTCCGATTTCTATTGGGCGCCTTGGTTATGGTGGGGGCTCTGGTCTTCCTCGGCTGCCCGATCCGGGCTATCCTCCGTCTTGCGGGGGGTGACCTCAATGGCATCATCGGACTTGCTGGTGTTGCCTTTGGAGCGCTGGCGGGCATTTTCTTTCTCAAACGAGGTTTCAACCTCGGTCGCTCGGTAAGGATGCCCGCTGCGGTGGGGTGGATACTGCCTTTGGCCATGGTGGCGCTACTGCTGCTTGTGATATTCCAGCCGAGTTTCATCCGCTCCAGCACCGCCGGCCCCGGCTCTCAGCATGCCCACCTTGCCATCTCCCTCGTGGTCGGGCTCTTGGTGGGTTTCCTGGCGCAGAGAACAAGGATGTGTTTTGTTGGGGGCTGGCGGGACCTTTTCCTGATGAAGGACATGTATCTAATCAGCGCTGTTATCGGACTGTTCGCCGGAGCGCTTGTTTTCAATCTTGTCCTTGGTCAGTTTCATCTTGGCTTTGAGGGGCAGCCCATAGCCCACTCAAGCCATCTGTGGAATTTCTTGGGGATGGCCCTGGTTGGGCTTGGAGCCACCTTGGTTGGGGGATGCCCACTCAGACAACTAGTCCTCTCCGGCGAGGGGGATACCGATGCGGCGGTGACTGTCCTCGGGTTATTCGTCGGCGTTGCCCTCGCTCACAACTTTGGTCTGGCGAGCAGCAGCTCTGGGCCCTCCGATTTGGGCACCTGGGCGGCGATCATTGGGCTGGCTGTTGCCGTCGGCATCGGTTTTTTGATGAGGCAAAAGGTATGACCGAAACTGGGGTCTTGGGTGCGATTAACCATTGATGCAAGGGGGCTCTCCTGTCCCATCCCACAGATGAAGACCCTAGAGGCCATTAAGTCCCTGGAGGATGGGGAGATTGTTGTTCTTGTGGATGAGGCAGCCGCTCGCGACAGCGTTATAAGAACGGCTAGAGCACTGGGACTTCCTTATGAGGTGGGAAGAAGCGGCGATGATTTCGAGTTGACCATCAGAAGGGGGAGCTATGGAGCGGAAAAAAGTTGATGCCAGGGGGCTAAGCTGCCCCCAACCGGTTATGGAGACCAAGAAGGTCTTGGATACTCTGGATAGGGGGATGGTGGTGGTAATTGTTGATAATGCCACGGCGCGCGACAATATCGCTCGCCTGGCTAGGAGTAAGGGGTGCGCTATCTCTATCGAGGAAAGGGAGGGTGACTACTACCTGATGATAACCAAAGGATAACAAGTGTCATTGTGAGGTCTCTTTCTAGCCAGCGGGCAGGTGGAGAGACAGCGGTCAACGGTCACCTTCATAAGGCTCGACATGGATGGTCACGGTTGAATTGGGGAGTTTTGCCTTGATATCCGCCTCAAGGTGATCGCATAATCGGTGTGCCTCCTCAATGCTTGTTCCCCTCACTACCAGTAAATGCAGGTCAATGTGGCGCTCGCTTCCTGCCTTTCGGGTGCGCAGCTTGTGGAAGCCAACCAACTCCCCGTAATGTTCAGTGATAGCATTTCTTATTAGTTCCTCCTCTGCCTCTGGTAGTTTCACATCGAGCAAGCCGGGAAGTGACTTCCTTGTCAGGCTATAGGCTGTCCTTAAGATGAGCGCAGCTACACCCAAAGCGATGATGGGGTCGAGAATGCTAAGCCCGGTCAGGCTCACCGCAATCAGGCCAAGGAGGACGCCCAGTGAGGTGTAGATATCGACGGTAAGATGACGGGCGTCTGCCTCCAGTGCCACCGAGTCGGTATCCCTGGCCATCTTGAGCAGATGGCGAGAGACGAGTATGTTCACCAGTATCGAGACCGCCATTACTCCGATCCCCACCCCGATAAGCTCAATCCTTGCCTCCACTATTATCCTTTTTATCGCCTCATAGATAATTACAGCAACAGCAACGAAGATAAGCCCGGCCTCTACGGTGCCGCTGACGTTCTCCGCCTTGCCATGTCCAAAGGGATGCTCCACATCTGCGGGCTTGACTGCCACCCTCAGGCTGAGGAAGGCGATAAGCGCCGCTAGAAGGTCAATCCCACTATGGATGGCGTCGGAGATAATGCTGACGCTCCCGGTGATGATGCCCACTGTCAGCTTGAGGGCGACCAGGAGGGAGTTAGAGATAATCGAAAGCCCGGCGG
>DAOTXZ010000059.1:0-5209 GCA_034435115.1 Dehalococcoidia bacterium
CAGTATTTCATCACGGTGCAAGTTGGTCAGCGGCACCTCCGCTGTGGGCACAAACCAGAAATCGTCTTCATCATCGTGATAAAGGTTATCGGCGAATTTGGGCAGGTTTCCCGAGCCCACCATACACTCACGCTTTACCATAAAAGGTGGATAGACCTCCGTGTAGCGGTGCTCAGTTATGTGCAAATCCAGCATAAAGCTGATGAGGGCACGCTGGAGCTTTGCCCCCAACCCCTTGAGAATATAGAAGCGGGAGCCAGAGAGCTTTACCCCACGCTCAAAATCGATGATATCCAACCTTTTACCCAACTCCCAGTGGGGCAACGGCTCAAACTTAAAACTCCGCGGCTCCCCCCAGGTGCGCACCACCACATTATCACTCCCATCCCTGCCCTCGGGCACAGTTGGGTGAACAAGGTTGGGCAGCTCGAGGAGAAGATCGTCCAACTGTCTCTCAATGTTGGCGATCTCGCCATCCAGTTGCTTGATCTCTCTTCCCACCCGCCGCATCTCCTCAGTCCTTTCAAGGATGATTTCTTCAATCTCCGCGGTCATCTCGCCACGGCTCCTGAGGGCGCCGATCTCCTTGCTCACCTCATTGCGCCGCGCCTTCAAGCTCTCAGACTGGTGTAAAAGCCGGCGCCGCTGCTGGTCAAGCTCAATGACCCGGTCAATAACCATGGTTGATTCACCCCGCTTCGCCAGCGACTCCAGAACCAGATCGGCATTTTGGCGGATAAACTGTAGGCTGAGCATAGTCCTTACCCCTTCATCTTAAGTTGCGGGAAGAGGATCACCTCCCTTATCGAATGCCGATCAGTGAGGAGCATCACCAGCCGGTCGATTCCCACCCCCAGCCCCGCAGTGGGGGGCATCCCATATTCTAGGGCAAAGAGGAAGTCCTCGTCTATCCTCTCCGCCTCCTCGTCCCCCAGCTCAGCTCGCATAATTTCCTGTTGCCGAAATCGCTCCCGCTGCTCCTCAGGGTCATTGAGTTCGGTGAAGGCATTGGCGATCTCCATCCCGCCGGCGAAGGCCTCAAACCGCTCCACCAAACGGCTGTCGCCCGGCTTCCGCTTCGCCAATGGAGAAAGCTCAACGGGGTAGTCCAAGACAAATGTTGGCTGGATGAGTTTTGGCTCCACGAAGGTTGAGAGAAGCTTATCAATCAGCCTCCCCCGCCCCTTAATCTCCCCCACCTCCAGACCCATCGCTTCCACCTGATGGCGGAGAGAATTTTCGTCAACGAAGGCTTCGAAGTCGATACCACAATTATTCTTGATCGCATCCCGTAGCGTGATGCGCTGCCACGGTGGAGAAAGCTCCAGGGTGGTGTTACCAAAAGGGACTCTTGTTGTACCCAGAACCTGGCGGGCGATATAAGAGACCATCTCCTCCACCATTCTCATCACATCACAGTAGTCGGCATAGGCCTCGTAGCTCTCCAGCATGGTGAATTCAGGATTATGCTTGGTGGAGATGCCCTCGTTTCTGAAGATGCGCCCGATCTCATAAACCTTGTCGAAGCCGCCAATGATGAGCCGCTTGAGATAGAGCTCGGTGGCGATCCGAAGATATAAGTCACGATCTAAAGCCTCATGGTGAGTGACAAATGGGCGGGCTAGTGCCCCAGCGGCAACCGGCTGTAGCACCGGGGTCTCCACCTCCAGAAAGCCTCGCTCATCCAAGAAGCGTCGCATCGCAGAGATAACCCGGCTTCGCACCGAGAACAGATGCCTCACCTCCTCACTAGAGATAAGGTCGAGGTATCTCTGGCGGTAGCGCTTCTCCACATCGACAAGCCCGTGCCATTTCTCAGGCAAGGGCTGAAGCGCCTTCGAGAGCATGGTGAAATCGGATGCCTTAACCGTGATCTCGCCACTCCTAGTTCTGAACACCCTACCGCTTACCCCGATGATATCTCCGATGTCAAAATCCTTGAGCAGATTATACCTCTCCTCACCGAGGAGGTTGCTGCGAAAATAGACCTGGATTCTGCCCGATCCATCACGGATGTCCATAAAGGTCACCTTCCCCATGGGGCGACAGGATATAATGCGACCAGCAATGCGGACTTCCGGCGAGTCACCAATCGCCTCCTTTTCCAGAAATAGGGCGATTGCCTCCTCAGCGGTGTGGGTGCGGTGGTAGCGATGAGGATAGGGATCAATGCCGCGGGCGCGAATCTGCCTCAGCTTTGTCAGGCGCTGCTGGATTATGTCATTTATTCTCGCCGCCATCTGAGCACCCAGTCTCGATCTTAACCATTATACCCCACATCCGCGCTGATGGAAATGGGCTTATTTACTATTTACTTAGAGGACTATCTTATGCTAGACTATAGAAAAATAAATTAATATCAAAAATGCGGGTTGTAGCTGGTAAGGTTAAGGGACACCGAATCGAATCCGTAAAGGGTATTCGTCCTACCTCCGACCTGGTTCGTGGCGCTATCTTTTCCATGTTGGAGTCCATGGTCAGCGACTGGTCGAGGGTGCTTGACCTTTATGCCGGGACGGGAGCCCTAGGCATCGAAGCGCTAAGCCGCGGGGCTGGGTGGGGGGACTTTGTGGAACAGAGCCCCAGATGCTGTGCCATTATTAAGGAGAACCTGGAGATGACAGGGCTAGCGGGGCAGGCTCACGTCTACTGCTGCTCGGCTCGCAAGGCGCTTTCCTTCCTCAATAATAAATACAGTGTTATATTTCTTGACCCGCCATACTCCGACCATTCCATCAACAGCATACTGGGGGAACTGGCCTCCTCTAGCCTGGTGGGGGAGGGTTCAACCATCGTCGTCGAGCATTCCTCACGCCTCCCCCTAAATTCAGCATATGGCAATTTCCATCTCAGGAAATACCGTCGTCACGGCGACACCTGCATTTCCATCTATCAGTAGGAGGATAAGATTTGATTATTGCACTCTATCCGGGAAGCTTCGACCCAGTAACCAATGGACACCTTGACATTGTGACCAGAGCGGCCGCCGTCTTCGAACAGGTCATCGTCGGCGTCTACGATACCCCGGCGAAGCCCCTTCTCTTTAGCACTGAGGAGAGGGTTGAGTTGATGCGGAAGGCGGTCTCCCACCTCCCCAATGTTCGAGTAGAGGCTTACACCGGACTCACCGTCGAATTCGCCAGGAAGGTTAAGGCAAAGGTCATCGTGAGAGGGCTGAGGATGAGCTCCGACTTCGAGCGAGAGTTCGGGATGGCGCTCATGAACCAGAAGCTTGCCCCAGATATAGAGGTGGTCTGTCTCATGACCAATCTGGAGTATGAATTCATCAGCGCCAGTCTTCTCAAGGAGATTGCCCAACTAGGGGCCGAAATTGGATGCTTTTGCCCCGAGAATGTTGCCGCCGCCCTGAAGAAGAAATTCGGCCTCCCCAAGGCTCCGATACTTGACAAGAGGGAGGAAAAATGGTAGAAGTTGAGCTAAGCCTTAACTTCCGCCAAGGCTGGGTTAGTTTTTGAAAAGCTGTCCCAGGCATCACGAGAATCTAAGGGGTGAGGCCTATGTAATCAGGGGGGGAATCTGTAAGCGGAAACAATTGTAAGGAGAAAATTGTAAGGAGAAAAAAGATGCCAGAGCAAGCCTTATCCGGTATTAAAGTATTGGACCTAACATGGTACATCGCTGGCCCCTACTGCACCAAGATGTTTGCCGACTATGGTGCCGATGTCCTCAAGATCGAAAAGCCCCCCGAAGGCGACCCGGCACGGAGAATAGGTCCATTCCTTAACGATGACCCCCACCCCGAGAAGAGCCTGCTCTTCTCCCACCTCAACCTCAATAAGCGGGGGATAACTCTCAACCTCAAAACCGCCACCGGGAAGAAGATATTCAAGGAGCTCGTTAAGGATGCCGACATCCTTGTTGAGAGCTTCAGCCCCGGTGTCATGGAGAGGCTCGGGCTTGACTACGAGACCCTGAAGGCGATAAATCCGAAGCTGGTGATGACCTCCATCTCCAACTTCGGGCAATGGGGTCCATACCGAGACTTCAAGGTGTCTGAGATCGTGATAAGCGGCATGGGCAAGGACATGTACTCCTGCGGGATTGAGGGTCGCGAGCCAACAAAGCTGGGGGGGAACTGTGAGCAGTATCAGGCAGGGCACATGGCAGCACTAGCAACTATAGCTGCCTACTGGTTCTGTGAACTGGAGGGAGTAGGTCAGTATATTGATTGCTCCATCCAGGAGATGCTGTCCACAGATACCGACCACAGGTCCTATAACCTGTTAGCCTGGGCATATTCAGGAGAGGGACATCTGGTAAGGCGGGACGTGAGGCGCACACCGTCGGACATCACCCCTACCGGTGTCTATCCGTGCAAGGATGGCTTTGTCCGCGTCGCCGGTGGGATAATGTTCTGGGACCGCTTCATCAAGCTCTTCCCCGAGTTTGGCGAGAAATATAAGTGGCCGTTTGATGTCCAGAACCTTGACTATAAAGGGGATGTCGATGCTGTGTGGTATGAGTGGTGTGCCCAGCGGACAAGGAGGGAGATAATGGAAACATGCCAAGAGGTGAAGTACTTTGCCACCAGCATCCAGACACCAATGGACGTCATCAGTGACCCACAGTTTGTCTCAAGAGGCTTCTGGGTGGAGGTGGAGCACCCGGTTACCGGAAAGCAACTCTACCCCGGTGACCCGTGCAAGACCTATGAGGGGCTGTGGCGGGTGAGGATGCCAGCCCCATTGCTTGGTCAGCACAATGTTGAGGTCTACTGCGACAAGCTCGGCTACACCAGGGAGGACCTGGTGAAGCTGAGGGAGGCTGGCATAATCTAAAAGGAGGTATCAAAATGGCAAAGCTACCACTTGAAGGGATCAGGGTTGTTGATATGACCGTGGTCTGGGCGGGACCATATGCTAGCTGGCTTCTGGGAGCCCTGGGGGCTGAACTCATACACGTGGACAACCCTCACCACCGCCCCGACTGGTCCCGGTTTTTCACCATGTGGCCAATTCCGGCTCAACTGGAGGCTGTAGGTGGTCGTGCACTCTATCCCGGGCGCAAAGTGGGTGCTAGACCGTGGAATCGCCAGGCCTGGTGGAACCGCTACGCCTGGAACAGGCTAGCCTGCTCCATCAACCTCAACAGCCCCGAGGGGAGGGATGTTATGCTGAGGCTGATAGAGAAAGCCGACATATTTATCGAGAACAATGGCGCAAACGCCATGGAGAGCCTGGGGCTGGGG
>DAOTXZ010000060.1:0-12541 GCA_034435115.1 Dehalococcoidia bacterium
GGTTTACCGCGTAGTCAAGGATAATTGGACCGAGGAAGTTAGCCCCCGCTTCCCATTGAGATTGATCCAGGTACATTCCTTTGCCCGTCCTCCGCCGGTAATCCAGTGCGGCAACTAGGGCACATACCAGAAAGAAGGGGGAAATGAAATCGGTGTAGGCCCCATATATGTAGGCCGGCCCGCGGTCGGGCCAACCAGTAACACTGTACATCCCCGCTATGGCTGCTCCCTGGCTCCCGTAGCCAGCGAACCTGGAATAGGGACCATATTGCCCTGGCTGGTTGGTGCTGTAGTAGATGATGTCGGGCTTTATCTTCTTCACACTCTCATAGTCAAGTCCCCACTTGGCCATCGTCCCTGTGGTCATGCCGTCGGTAATAATGTCGGCCCACATCACCAGCCTCCTGGCTACCTCCCGCCCCTTAGGCTTATTGAGGTCGAGGCTCATGCCCAGCTTATTGGTGTTGTAGCACATCCCGAAGGCGCTCCGGTCTATGCCGGGTTTGAAGTCCTTGAAAGGAGCGGCTAATCTGAGGATGTCAGGCGTCCTGTGGGATTCGATTCGGATCACCGTAGCCCCATGTTCAGCCAGCTCCCTGGCGGTCTCCGGACCGACGCCAACCCAGGAAAAGTCAGCAACCTTTATTCCTTCAAAAACCTGTTTTCTCTGCATTTTGCTCCTCCTCAATTCTTTAGGCCATCCTCCATAAAGAGGCTAGATAATCCCCCGGCTCTTCAACATGGCGAGCTGCTCCTTGGAGAAGCCGAGCTCCTTTTCATAGATCTCTTCATTGTGCTCCCCAATAAGCGGTGCCCGACGTGTTATCCTCCACGGAGCCTCCTTTATTTTCACCGGGGGTCCTGGATAGGTGATGGTCTCTCCGAGTTCAGGGTGCTCCACCTTTTCCCAGAATCCCCTGGCGGCGAGGTGGGGGCTTTCGAAGAGGTCTTTGACATCATTTATTGGCGCGGTATAAAGCCCCCTTGCCGCCAGCTCCATGAGCTCCTGCTTGGTCTTGGTCAAAAAGAACCTCTGCATAGCCTCGTCAATACGGGAGCGCTCCTCCTGACTGACCGTCGAGCCATCATATTTGGTCCAATCATAGTCCCTGAGCTCATCAGCCACCCCGGCCTCGACCGCCATCCTGGTTAGCTCCTGGTTGGTCTTCGCCAGCGCCGGCCCCCCCATAATCATGGGCATTACCCAGCCATCCTTGCAGCGGAAGAACATCTGTGTCCTGAGCGGTCCATAGGGCGCCGGCCTTGGGGTGACATAGAAGCCGCTCATCCTGGGCAGATTTACCTTGTTCAGGTCCCACCATTCTGCAGCGTTCATTAACGTCAGTATGCAGCCCTGCTGGATGGAGACATCAACATGTTGCCCCTCCCCCGAGAGCTCCCGGTAATAATGAGCTACCAGTGAGCCCACGGCTCCGTGGAGCCCACCGAAATAATAAGCCTGGGGGTGGCTCACCTGAACTGGAGGCCGGTCAGGGTCACCGGTTAAGAACATCATGCCCCCCATAGCCCAGACCGTGAGCTCCGATGGCTTGAAGTCCTTGTAGGGGCCTGTTTGTCCAAAGGGGGTGATCGAGGTCATGATGATGCGGGGGTTTATTTTCTCGAGGTCCTCATACCCCAAGCCGAGGCCTTTCATGTATCCCGGCTCAAAGCTCTCGATAACGAAGTCTGCGGTCTTGACCAGCCTCTTAAAGATCTCCCTTCCATCGGTGGTCTCAATGTTCAGGGTTATGCCCCTTTTGCAGGCGTTACAGAAGAACCAGTAGAGGCTTTTCTCGGGGTGAGGGATGTCCTTGTAGAAGGGGCCGATACTTCGGGCGGGGTCGCCACCGGGCTTCTCAATCTTGATCACATCGACCCCAAGACCACCAAGAATCCTGCCGCACAGAAATCCCTTTTCATCAGTCAGATCCAGGGCTCGATAACCACTCATCAAACTTGCTTGCTCTGGCACAGTAACACCTCCAAAATATCTTGTGAACCGTGAATTTCTCGTCTCCTTTCTATCTAATTCTAATTGTTCATATGCACCTCCTTCAGACCTAGCCCTTGCGCCGCTGTTGGGGTATAGTGTATTGCCGTATGAAAGGGTTGTCAATATAATAGGGGTTGTTGTATACTTGGTCTAACCGGCGCCACGATAGATAAGGGGGTTTTTAGTGGTAATAGAGCCACTGGATGCTGCCTTTCACCCCCGCTCCATAGCTGTGGTGGGGGCATCGGGGAATCCCTATTCCATCGGACACAGCTTTGTGGAGCATCTGGTGAACTACGGCTACCGGGGAAGGATCTATCCCGTAACCCCACACTGGTCAGAGGTTTTGGGCTTTAGAGCCTATTCCGCCCTGAGGGATATCCCTGAACCCGTTGACTATGTGATCTGCTGCCTTCCCGCCTCTAGGGTTCCCGATCTTTTAAGGGAATGCCCGGAGAGGGGTGTAAGGGTGGTGCATCTCTTCACCGGTCGCTTTAGCGAGACGGGGCGGGAGGATACTGCCAGGCTGGAGAAGGAAATACTCAATCAGGCAAGGGAGCTTGGTATTCGCCTTATTGGCCCTAACTGCATGGGCATCTACCATCCCAGGGAGGGGATCGCCTTTGGGTACGACTTCCCGACCGAGCCGGGGAAGCTCGGCATGTTTCTTCAGAGTGGTGGCGCTTCCACCGAGTTTATCTATTATGCCTCCCTGCGGGGGATTCGCTTCAGCAAGGTGGTTAGCTATGGGAATGCCCTTGATCTAAATGAGGCCGATATCCTTGAGTACTTCTCCCAGGATGATGAGACCGAGATAATTGCAAGTTACATCGAGGGGGTAAAAGATGGAAGGAGGTTCATCCGCACTCTCGGTCGAACAACACCTATAAAGCCTGTCATCATCCTGAAGGCGGGGAGGGGCAGCGCTGGGGCTAAGGCGGCATTCTCCCATACTGCTGCCATGGCTGGCTCTCTCAAGATCTTGGAGACTGCGATAAAACAGGCGGGCGCTATTCAGTCTCGAACACTGGAAGATATGATAGATCTGGCAGTCTCCTTTTATTTCCTGCCCCCACTTACGGGGACGAGGGTTGGCATAGTGGGGGGAGGCGGCGGCAAAAGCGTGCTCTCCGCCGATGAATGGGAAGAGGCGGGCTTTGATGTTGCTCCCCTACCCCGGGAAATCGAGGAGGAGGTAAGGAGGATAATGCCTGAACTGTGGTGGGGCTGGATAAGAAACCCGGTAGATATATCGATCCTTCCAGAAGAGGCCCGGATGGCTGACTTCAGCGGGAATATACTGAGGATGATGGCTCAAAGCGAGCATTTTGATCTCGTTGTTGCCAATATAACGGTGGGCGCCCCCTTTTCTAAAACCCTGCTCGCTGCCCATGTAAAGAGAGAGGTTGAGGGCATTATAGAGGTAGCTAAAGCGGGCAAAAAGCCAATTGCGGTTGTTCTGAATACAGGCACTTTAGGCTTGGAGGATTTTGACGACCCACGCTGGAGGTGCCTTGCTGAGGGGATGCCAAAGCTCGTTGCTGCCAGAATCCCTGTCTATTCTTCGGCTAGCCAGGCGGCCAGTGCCATCATACGTCTGGTGAATTACTACCGGAGAAGGCAGGCACTGCCTTAGATCCGCCCCGCCGCCTTGTCCTCTGGGCAGTCATTCTTAAACACCAAAGCGCCGACGGGACAGACCCTGACGCAGTCACCACAGCCCTGGCATCTCGATTGAGCAATGGGCTCACCGGCGAAGGTGGTGACCATCCGCTGGAAGCCGCGATGGGCAAATCCAATAGCCCCTATGCCCAATTTCTCTTGGCACACCCACACGCACCTGCCGCAGAGCACACACTTATTGGGGTTATAGACAAAAACCGGGCTGCTTGAGTCAACTGGAAGTTCTCGCTCCAGCCTTCTGAACCGCCTTGTCTTTAGCTTTACTCTCAGATGGGCGGCGAGCCGCTGCAGTTCACAGGCGCGGTTGCCCGGGCAGTTGGCGCAGTCCACAGGATGGCTGGACAGAAGCAGTTCAAGGGCGGTGCGCGCCAGCCTTTGCGCTCTCGGGCTATTGGTGTGAACCACCATGCCCTCCCTCACCGGCTCGGTGCAGGCGGTGACTGGTCGGTCGTAGCCCTCTATCTCTACAAAGCAGAGGCGGCAGCCGGCAAAGGGCTCGGCGGCATCCCTGAGGGCGCACAGGTTCGGTATGTAGATGCCATTATCAAGCGCTGCCCAGAGCACCTTTTCCCCCTCGCGGGCTCTTATTCTTTTGTCATCGATGGTCAAAGAAATGGTTTTCATTTGTCTACTCCGGAGGTGGTAGCCTGCTGGGAGGCGATAGCTTAACCACAGCGCTGTACTGAGGCGGGCAGGCATCCAGGCAGGTGCCACACTTGACACACTTCTCCTGGTCGATAACCTTAACCCCCTTTTTGCCGGTGTGGATTGCCTCCATGGTGCAACTGCCGACACAGGCATCGCAGGAGTGCTCGCACCTCTCGGGGAGTATGTAGTAGGCAATCAGGTCTTTGCACATGAGCGCCGGGCAGCGCCCCTCCCTGATATGAGCTTCATACTCATCTCGAAAGTAGCGCAGAGTGCTCAAAATGGGGTTGGGTGCGGTCTTGCCCAGGCCGCAAAGAGAGCCTGCCTTAATATCCTGTGCCAGTTCATAGAGCAGATCAATATCTTTGGTCTGCCTGTGGCCCCTGGTGATATCCTCCAGAACAATAAGCATCTGCTTTGTTCCTAGGCGGCACATGGTGCACTTGCCACACGACTCCCTCTGGGTGAACTCCAGGAAGTATCTGGCGACCTCAACCATGCAGTCATCCTCATCAAGCACCACCATCCCTCCGGAGCCCATTATGGCACCGGCGTCGGTGAGGGAATCAAAGTCAATTGGCAGATCCAGAGCTGACTCGGGCAGGCAGCCACCGGAGGGGCCCCCGATCTGAACCGCCTTGAAGCGTTTTCCCTTTGGGATGCCGCCACCTATCTCGAAGATGACCTGGCGCAGGGTAGTGCCCATAGGCACCTCAGCGAGTCCGGTATTGACCACCTTGCCGGCCAGGGCAAACACAGTGGTTCCCTTGCTCCTCTCGGTGCCCATGCTTGAAAACCAGGAAGCCCCCTTTTGGACTATGTGCGGTATGGATGCCAGTGTCTTTACATTGTTTATGAGGGTTGGCTTGCCGTTGAGCCCTTTGGTAGCTGGGTAGGGTGGGCGGTGATGGGGGATGCCGGGCTTTCCCTCCAGCGAGGCGATAAGGGCTGTCTCCTCACCACAGACAAAGGCTCCCGAGCCTTCGAATAGCTCAATCTCAAAGCTGAAACCACCTCCCAGGATGTTCTTTCCCACGAGCACCAGGTTCTTGGCTTGGCGGAGGGCGACCTTGAGCCGTGCTACCGCAAGGGGGTACTCGGCGCGAACGTAGATATAGCCATAGCGGGCACCGATGGCATAAGCGGCGATTATCATCCCCTCTATCACCGAGTGGGGGTCGCTCTCCAGGATAGCCCTGTCCATGAAGGCACCGGGGTCTCCCTCGTCTCCGTTACATATCACATATTTAGGCCTGCCCCGGGAACGGCGACAGATGCTCCACTTCTCCCCGGTGGGGAAGCCGGCACCGCCTCTGCCTCTGAGACCTGACCTTTTGACCTCTTCTATAATCTCCCCGGGCTCCATCCGAAGCGCCTTCACCAGAGCCTGATAGCCGCCATTGGCGATATAGTGGTCTATATCCTCGGGATCGATGCGGCCGCAGTTTTTGAGGAGGATATGCCTTTCGTATTTAAACCTTGGGTGGTCAAAGATGGGTGGGATGAGATCGTTCTCTTCAAGCGCCCCCAGAACGAATTCAAGGCATGGGTCATCGCCCAGGACATAGTCCTTTACAAGACGACGTGCCATCCCCGTAGTCACATAGCCATAGACCACTGGGGGATATCCCGGCTTGGCTATGATCACTAGGGGCTCTGCGTAGCAGTGCCCCATGCAGCCCACCTCAACGATGGAAAGATCCTGGTGCTCTCCGTCAAGTTCATCCCTTATTGCCTGAAGGACATCTAGTGCCCCGGCTGCCCTGCCACAGGTGGCGGTGCCCACCAAAATGACTGGCTTTCCACTATTCCAGAGCTCTTGCCATCGGGATAGGGCACGGCTCCTTATTTCATTAAAGGATGAGTCTACGGTCGATAAAGCGGTTGTTTTCACTGACCCTTGCCCTCCCTCTCCTTTTGAAGCCGGTATGAGAGTAGGATGCCATCCACTCTGGTGGGGCTGACCTTCCCCTCCACCTTATCGTCGACCACGTTCACCGGCGCCATAGCGCAACAGCCCACGCAGGCCACAGTGTCCAGCTCAAATTCACGGTCGGGGGTCACCTCGCCTGGCTTTATGCCCAGTCTCCTCTGCCATGCTTCAAGGATTATATGACCCCCCTTCATGTGGCAGGCTGTCCCCAGGCATACCCTTACCCGATGCTTACCGGGGGGGGTGAGGCGAAACTGGTTGTAGAAGCTGGCCACACTGTAAACATCCACCTCGGGGATGCCAAGGAATCTCGAAACCTCTAGCATGGCCTCCCGGGGGAGATAGCCAAAAGATGCCTGAATACGCTGCAAAATGGGCACCAGGTTTCCCCTTTTTCTGTGGATTCCTCTTAGTACCCCTCTTGTTTTTCCCTCGATCAGAGCCGCTTTCTCGGTCATGTTGTTGGTAGCCCTCCACGCTTCATTGGCAGCTCCGATTGTAGCTAGGAGCTCGGATACCATCCTCAGGTTGGTAATAAAGTAGCAGTGCCTCCTTCCCTCTTGTCTGTAACCAACCAGTCCGCACTGGCGCAGTATTGCGAGGTGCTGTGAGATATTTGGCTGCCTGACTGTTCCCAGGAGCTCCTCCACTTCAGTGACGCATTTTGTTCCTTTGGATAGTTCCTCCAGAATCATAAGCCGTACCGGGTGGGCTATAGCCTTCAGTATCTTGGGCTTTATAGTGCGCCCTATCCTGTCCATCCCCCAAGCTTCTCCAAACCAGCCGTGCAGTAAATTAATATTCAAAATTTTGAATATTTCCGTCTCCATTATAGCATTGAAAAGCCGCTATGTCCAGACCTGTTGGCAAAGTATTGCCACTGAAGGGGGTAGAGTGAGCTGAGTCGTGAGTCAGGGCTATCTACAGGTGGTCTCCACCTTGTGAAGTGTTCGTGTGCCGCTTCCTATACGGGTGATGCTGGTGATGCTCACATTTGCCAGGTTATCGGAGGTGGTTAGATACCTTTGGACAAGCCTCCCGACGGGCTGAGCTATTAGAACAGCAGCGATTCCAGCGAAGATCGCATGGGGGAGGCGGCGGATTCGGTTTTCACTCCCTAGAGCAAGGAGGGAAAATATACCGGCCAGTGCCCCTGCTACGGCGAAGTTGGTGCCGCAGAATGGCGACAGCGCTAGCTCTCTCTCTCCTTTCTGTAGCCGGGTTAACCCCTCCTGAGCCGCCTTGGTAATCTCCTCCGTGGGGACATCACCGTAGATGTAAAATCCGTTTGTGGTTGCCCTGCCGAACAGCCTGGTGCCCATTGCCACCCGTCGTGACAGGATGGCAACCGTGGCGTGCTCCAGCGCATGATTAAGACGCACCATTGTCATCAAACCGGGGTTCATGATTCTCCCTCCTGTTGTTTCTAGCTATTTATGACGGAAACTAGCCCTTGGAAAGCACCCTCTTTAGGCGTCGGTAGAGATAGATACCAAGGAGGACCGAAATCGCCAATATAATAGGTATGTCGAAGGGGCGCATAGCGGAGCGGATCTGCTCCCAGTGCTCCCCCAGTTGGTAGCCCCCGTAGGCGAGGGCGGCGCACCAGATGAAAGAGCCAAGAAAGGTATAGATCAAGAATCCCACAAAACGCATCCGCGCCATACCGGCGGGGAGGCTGATAAAGGTGCGCACCACAGGTAGTAGCCGGGAAAGGAAGATCACCGCGTCGCCATATTTCCCGAACCACCGATCGGCAGTATCCAGGTCTTGGCGTGAAATAAGCACATACTTCCCATATCTCTCAACAAAGGGCCTGCCACCCCATATTCCGACCCCGTAAGCAACCGTCGACCCAATGGTACAGCCCAGGGCTCCATACAACCCGGCTACCAAGGTATAGGCGCCGCTCAAATTTCGTTCTTTTATCAGCATCCAGCCACTTAGAGGCATGACGATCTCGCTGGGCAGAGGGATACAGGCACTCTCAATAGCCATGAGCACGATGACGCCAGGCCACTGAAGAAAATCATAGACAGACCGGATAAATAATAGTAATGCCTCTTCCACTACGGGGAGTCTAGCAGATTGGAAAGCAAGCGTCAAGCAAACGGGCTATAGGACAGCATGAGCTTGATAGCTATCTGTATTTGTGATACACATAGGACTAATTTGCTAGGCTTATCGCTTGACGCCTTTGTGTATTTAGGTTTAGAATAACGCCTATGGACAAATAGGTTCTTACTTATAACAAGAGTAGCTTGAGTAAGGATTTCTCTTTCAACTGTGAGGGGGCAAAATGGTAGAACGACGCGAAGAGAGGGTTGCCAAGCAACTTGGTGAGATTCTAATCGATGGCGCTTTTATTTCTCGTGAGGAGCTCGAGGCTGCCCTTGACACGGCACGTAAGAGCAACAGGAAGTTGGGAGAGGTTCTGGTAGAGCAGGGTCTCATCAGCCAGGAGACCCTGGCCACGATACTGAGCTTTCAGCTCAACATTCCTATCATTGATCTGAGGCAGTTCAAGGTTCAGCCTGAGGCGGTGGCGCTGGTTCCAGATCAGATGGCTATAGAGCATAACATCTTACCCCTGGCGGTCGATGGGGACACCCTGACAGTAGCGATGGATACCCCGGAGAATCTGCAACTTATTGATACCCTGGCCGCGCTCACCAGGAAGAGGATTAAGCCGGTCATCCCCCTCAATATTAACATCCGCGATGCAATAAACACCCACTACCGTTTGATCACCCGCATTGCAGAGGAGATCAGTGAAGTGGTGGGGCAAGCGGCAAGGCCGGTGGCGGAGCCAATATTTGCCCCTGAGGTAATTAGCCAGGCGCCGATAGTGAGGGCTGTGGAGATGCTCCTGACCCAGGCGGTGAAGGATCGAGCGTCGGATATTCACCTCGAGCCACAGAAGGATAAATTGCGGGTGCGCTATAGGATTGATGGTATCCTGCATGAAGCGGTCTCCCTACCTTTAGGGGTTCATGCCGCGATTGTTTCCAGAATTAAGGTGATGGCCAACATGAACATTGCTGAGCGAAGGCGTCCTCAGGACGGCCAGTTCAGCGCCACAATTGGTGGCAGGCAGGTGGACTTCCGGGTTGCCACCATCGAGGGTGATCATGGGGAGTTGTTAACCCTCCGCGTGCTGGATAAATCGCTCTCCTTCCTCGAACTCGGGGAGCTGGGAATGTCATCGCGTGACATTGGGATCTACGAAAAGCTATTAAAATCGCCGTTCGGGATGATCCTTATCAGCGGACCCACTGGCTGCGGGAAGACCACCACTCTTTATGCATCGATAAGTAAGCTTGACTCTATGGGAAGCAACATAATGACCATTGAGGACCCCATTGAATACCGCTTTGAGGGGATCAATCAGATTCAGGTTAACCGTCAGGCAGGGATTACTTTTGCCACCGGGCTAAGGGCAATAATGCGCCTCGACCCGGATATTATCATGGTTGGTGAAATAAGAGATGCTGAGACGGCGAATACTGCCATTCAGGCTGCCCTTACCGGTCACCTGGTGCTGACATCGATTCATGGAAATGATGCAGTAGGCGCCCTCCTCCGCCTTGTTGATCTTGGCGTGGAACCATTCCTGGTTACCTCGGCGGTGATTGCCACTCTTTCTCAGCGTCTGGTGAGGAAGGTTTGTCCCTATTGTCGGGCCATGAGGGCGGCTTCTGCGGAGGAAGTGATGGCCTACCAGCAGGAGATGGGCGAGGTGAGGACTGAGTTCCAGTATGGAAGGGGGTGCAACTTCTGTTCACATAGCGGTTATCTAGGCCGGACCGCAGTCTTTGAGATTCTCTCCATGACCGAGGGGGTGAGGAAGCTGGTGCTGCAAGGGGCTCCCGGCGCTGAGCTTAAGGCCCGCGCCTTGGAGGATGGGATGACCTCTATGCGCCATCATGGCATGCTGAAGGCAAGGGATGGGGTGACTACCCCAATGGAGGTAATACGTAACGTTTTCACTATTGGCTGAGGCTTTCGGAGGCTTAAAAGGGTGCTCTTTGGGGAGGGCTAATGTTGAGTTCTGGTAACGAACCGTCCCCTTTCGGTCTTTGTTGGGGCTCGGGGCACTGGGGTGGGGTCTAGTCGACCTGAATGGGTATTCGTATTGCGTGGAACTTAATATAAGTTAAGGCAGTTGACATTTTTGCCGAAATACTAGTATAGTCAAGTATAATAGCATATAAAGCCCATGCAGCCTAAATCTGAGGTTTGAAGAATGCAATTCAAGTATGTGGCTTATGCAGCTACCGGGGAAGAGGTCACTGGAGTATTAGAAGCTGACTCTGAAGAGAGGGCTGAGGAGCTACTCTGGCAGCATGATCTCACTATTGTAAGCCTGAAGAGGAAGTTGAAGCCCCCCTCTATATCCTTCGGTGAGGCATTACCCACCCTCTTCGGCCCAAGGCGTCGGGATGTCATCAATTTCAGCCGTGACCTAGCCACCCTTCTCGGCTCCGGGATTCCCATTATCCCTGCCCTGAGGATTCTCTTTGACCAGACCAGGAAGGCCCTCTTTAAGAAGGTGATCAGGGGGGTGATACAGGCAATTGAGACCGGGAACTCCTTCTCCGAGGCCTGCTCCAACTATCCTTCGGTCTTTTCCCCCCTCTATCTTCGCATGATAAAGCTTGGCGAGGAGACAGGGGACCTGCCTTCGGTGCTGGAGCAGCTAACCAAGTATATGGAGAAGGATGAGGCGGCTTCCCGGAAGATAAGGGGTGCCATGGCATATCCTGCCTTCATCCTTCTCCTCGCTATTGCTACTGCATTCATAGTGATAACCTTTGTCCTGCCTTCAATGTCTGGTCTCTTCCGTGAGTTTGGTGGGCAGCTACCAATCGTTACCAGGATGTTGATTGCGATTGCCGATTTCTTCAGGGCTTTCATACTGCATATTGTTGTTGCGGTGATCGCTGCTAGTGTGCTGGGCTGGCTTTATTTCACAAGGACATCAAGTGGTAAAAGGAGATGGCATGCTGCTGTGCTCAGGATGCCGATAATAGGCGAGATAAGTCGCAAGGGGAATATGTCCGCAATAGCCAGAATCCTGGGCACCCTGCTTGGCTCCGGTGTCCCTCTGGGCGAGGCAATGGGTCTCATCATTCAAACCACTGATAACAGTGTGATAAAGCAGGCACTGCTGGACATTCATGCCGAGGTTCAAACCGGGAGGTCGCTCTCTCATGCCATGAGCTCCCGACCCCTATTCCCGCCCATGATGACCGAGATGACGCGGGTTGGCGAGGAGACAGGAAGGCTGGAAAGTAATCTGGAAACGGTGGCTGGCTTCTATGAGGATGATACCGACCGAGCCATCGGCAGGTTAACCGGCGTGATCGGACCGGCGCTCGTGATCGCTGTGGGACTTCTTGTTGGCTTCATGGCGATGTCGATTTTTGGGTCTATATACTCAATAGTGGGTGTTATCCATTAAGATGAACCAAAAAGGGCAAAGCTATATAGAGGTGCTGATAGCCACGGTGATCCTGGGCATTGTGGTTGTTGGGCTTCTCCATGGGGTGGTTGCCGGCATCCTGGGAACACGCTCGGTTGATATGAGGACAACAGCAGTAAATATCGCTCGGTCTCAGATGGAGTATATCAAGGCTCAGCCTTATGATTATACGCCTCCATATTATAATGTGTTGCCACTGGATGAACTTCCCCAGGGCTGGAGCCCTAGCCAGATCGGGATTGTGGCTACACCTGTTGATGGCTCTCAATATTTGCAACTAATCACAGTCACTGTATCCTATGGCGATGGACAGAGTTTCACACTTGAGGGCTATAGGTCGAATCGGTGAGGTAGGTAAATGAGAAAAGGGGAGCGCGGGTTTACCTTAATAGAGCTGGTGATCGGCATTGCCATCAGTGCCATGATATTGCCCGGGCTTTTTGCCGCCTATAATCAGCTTATGGTGGTGCCGGCACGGAACAGCGCCGAGCTTACCACCCTGAACGAGGTGCGCTTTGCCGCCCTTTTGATAACCGAGGATGGGAGCCAGGCCGTCAAGTTTGAGGGAGTGAATCCTGGGCCTTGGCAATTTATCATGCCCGATGACAGCGCAGTTGAATATGCTTATGGTGATGGTTTGCTGACCCGAACCGATGCCGTTTCCTCACTGGTTATCGCCAGCAACATAAGCGGGGTGAGCTTTGAGCAGCGGAGTAGGTATTTGGTGGTGGCAACAATAAAGTCAACGGTGTACGCTGCGGGGAGGGATATATCCGAGGATGTGACTGCCTATGCG
>DAOTXZ010000061.1:0-30907 GCA_034435115.1 Dehalococcoidia bacterium
GAGACAGATATCACTGGGATGGAATTGAATGTGACATTTCATTATCTTAATAGGCCTGTCTCCCTGGATTTTCTGGGTTACCGGTATGACATCGGAAATAAGGAGCTCGGGGAAAAGCTCGAGTTGATAGCAGAACATAGGGAGAGGCGGGGGCGTCAGATCCTGGAGAAACTGAATGCTGAATTCGATAGGGAGGGTATCGAGAGGTTCACCGAGGAAGACCTGAGAAGGATACAGGAGAGTGTTGATGGTGTATTCGGTCGCCCCCACATAGCGAATTACCTGATAGAGAAGGGAATTGTCAGGGATAAGCAGGAGGCATTTGATAAATACCTGGTAAAATGTGATGTCCCCAAGTATCCGCTTACACTTGCCGAGGCATCAGGATTGATAAGGAACGCCGGCGGCATACTGGTATTTGCCCACCCCAGCGACCCGAATGGGACATCTCTGGTAACCATAACACCTGACCTGAAAGAGCAGACGAAGATTATCGAGGAATATATGCTAGAGTATATCGATGGTGTCGAATGCTGGCATTCGAGAAACGATGAGAGAACCACGGCTCACTACATTGAGTTTGCTAGGAAGCACGGTCTAATCATGACCGGGGGTAGCGATTGTCATCAAAAGCCGATCCTTATGGGCACACTGGATATTCCGGGCTGGGTTGGGGAGCAGTTCGCTCTTAAGATGACGAGGGATTTAGCAATTTCTAAGGAGCATTGAAGTGAGCGAGAGAATAGCAATCAAATGTGATATCAAGGACCCTTCCCTTGCCGAGCAAGGAAGGCGGCGGATTGAATGGGCATCCCGCGAGATGCCGGTGCTAAGGCTCATTGGGGAGAGGCTCTCAAAGGAGAAGCCCCTCAAGGGGATTCGCATCTCCGCTTGTCTCCATATCACCACCGAGACAGCCAACCTTGCCCTGGCCCTTAAGAGAGGTGGCGCTGAGCTCGCCTTTTGTGCCTCTAATCCCCTCTCAACCCAGGATGATGTCGCTGCCTGCCTGGTGGTCGAGCACGGTATCGCCGTTTTTGCAATCAGGGGGGAGGATAGCGAGACCTACTACCGACATATCCATGCTGCCCTCGATCACAAACCTCATATCACCATGGACGATGGCGCCGACCTCGTGGCCACAATCCATAAGGAGCGCACGGAGCTCATCGGCAACATCATCGGCGGCACTGAGGAGACAACCACCGGGGTGATAAGGCTCCGAAGCCTTGAGCGGGAGGGGAGGCTCAAGTACCCCATCATTGCGGTTAACGATGCCCAGACGAAGAGATTCTTCGATAATCGCTATGGCACAGGGCAAAGCACCATTGATGGTATCACTAGGGCGACCGGCATCCTGTGGGCGGGGAGGAGTGTTGTGGTTTGCGGCTATGGCTGGTGTGGGAGGGGGGTGGCGATGAGGGCGAAGGGGCTCGGCGCCCAGGTTATTGTATGTGAGGTTGACCCCATTCGCGCCCTTGAGGCGGTGATGGATGGCTATCGGGTCATGCCCCTTCTGGAGGCGGCGAGGATAGGGGATGTCTTCATCACTACCACCGGAAACATCAGTGTCATCGACAAAGCCCATATGCTCCAGATGAAGGATGGCGCCATCCTGGCAAACAGCGGTCATTTCAACGTGGAGATAAATATCCCTGCCCTTGAGGAGATAGCTGTGGGGAAGCGGCGGCTTCGACCTTTCATTGATGAGTATACCTATCCTGATGGGAGGCATGTTTTCCTCCTTGGTGAGGGGAGGCTTATCAATCTGGCTGCCGCTGAGGGGCACCCGGCAAGCGTTATGGACATGAGCTTTGCTAACCAGGCGCTCTGCCTTGAACATATGGTCAGGGGGAAACAAAGGCTCCCGCCAAGGGTCTACCCGGTGCCCACGGAGATTGATGAGGAGGTTGGCAGGCTGAAGCTCATCTCTATGGGCATCACCATTGACACCCTGACTGAGGAGCAAAGAAAATATCTAGAGAGTTGGGAACTGGGAACCTAAATTTGAAAGGAGAAGAAGACAGTGGGTTTTACCTTTATGGAATCCCCTTCATACTTTCTGACCTCTGAATCGGTAACTGAAGGGCACCCCGATAAACTCTGTGACCAGATCTCCGATGCCATTCTTGATGCTATACTAGCCAAGGACCCGCTGGCCAGGGTTGCCTGCGAGGTGGCGGCGACGACTGGACTGGTAATAGTGATGGGGGAGATCACGACCGATTGCTATGTTGAGATCCAGGACATCGTTCGCGATGTGGTCCGGGAGGTGGGGTATACCCGCGCCAAGTATGGCTTTGACTTTGAGACCTGCGGGGTGATGGTCTCGATAAAGGGGCAATCCCCTGATATCGCTATGGGCGTCGATAGATCGATGGAGGCGAAGGGAAAGGGAAGCCCCAATAACGACTTTGACCGGATTGGCGCTGGGGATCAGGGGATGATGGTTGGTTTTGCCTGCAATGAGACCCCTGAGCTTATGCCATTAACTATCTCTCTAGCCCATAGGCTATGTCGGCGTCTCGCCCAGGTTAGAAAGGACGGCACTCTCCCCTATCTTCGCCCGGATGGCAAGTCGCAGGTTACTGTGGAGTACTCCTATGGGGTGCCCAAAAGGGTGGATAGTGTGGTTATTGCTGCCCAGCATGACCCTATGGTGAGCCACAATGTTATTGAGCGCGACATCATTGAGCACGTAATTAAGCAGGTCATCCCCCCTGGCCTTTTGGACAGGGGAACCAGGTTCTACATTAATCCCACGGGGCGTTTTGTCATCGGCGGGCCGATGGGTGATGCCGGGCTCACCGGTCGCAAGATACAGGTTGATACCTACGGTGGGGTGGCCCGGCACGGGGGGGGTTGCTTCTCAGGGAAGGACCCTACTAAGGTGGATCGCTCCGCTGCCTATGCGGCAAGGTATATTGCCAAGAATGTAGTTGCCGCAGCCCTCGCCGACCGCTTCGAGATCCAGGTCGCCTATTCCATCGGGGTAGCCCGTCCCCTTTCTGTCTCTATCGAGACCTTTGGCACCGGGAAGGTGGCTGATGATGTCATCCTCAGGCTTATTGAGAAGCACTTTGACCTTCGTCCTGCGGCAATCATTGAACACATGAAGCTGCGCCGCCCGATCTATCGACCTACTGCCTGCTATGGACATTTCGGGCGGGGGGACATCGATGTGCCATGGGAGAAAACGGATAAGGCGAAAATCTTGAGGGCAGAGGCGGGGCTAGATTAGATAGAAGGGGGAGATCACGAGGGCGCTTATCACTGGCATTGGCGGATTTGCCGCAAGTTACCTTGCTGAATACCTCCTCGAGCAGGGGGTTGAGGTGTGTGGTATCCTGCGCCGTGATAACACAGTCAATATTGCGCACCTTTGCCACCGCATTACCCTTTATGATGGCGACCTGACCAACTTCCCTCGGGTCTGTGAGGTGATTGACGAGACCAAACCAGACCTTGTCTTTCATCTTGCGGCGCAGGCATCGGTGTCTAGATCGCAGGAGGATCCGGCGGGAACCCTGATCAATAATGTCTTGGCTGAGCTTAACATCCTTCAAGCGGTGATCAAGGCCAGGATAGATCCCATGATTTTGATCCCTGGCTCCTATGAGGAGTATGGCCTTGTCCGCCCCGAGGAACTCCCTGTAAAGGAGACAAACCCCCTCCGCCCCACAAGCCCCTATGGG
Organism: Dehalococcoidia bacterium; assembly: GCA_034435115.1. Classification (GTDB taxonomy): domain Bacteria; phylum Chloroflexota; class Dehalococcoidia; order E44-bin15; family DAOWNJ01; genus DAOTXZ01. The sequence goes on from DAOTXZ010000061.1 coordinate 3,696, forward strand.
GTGAGCAAGGTCTGTCAGGACTTTCTCGGCTACCAGTATTTCCTAAGTCACGGGCTCAGGTGTATAAGAGTTCGCCCCTTTAACCACCTGGGACCCAGGCAAAGCGAAGCATTCTTCGTGCCATCTGTGGCCAAACAGATCGCTGAGGCGGAGGCAGGGATTTCTCAGCCCATCATTCGCGTTGGCAACCTTGAGGTGAAGCGCGATTTCACCGATGTCCGTGATATAGTGCGAGGATACTATCTTGCCCTTCTTAGGGGGGAGCCGGGCGAGGTCTATAACCTTGGCTCGGGGAAAATGACCTCCCTCAGATCTATCGTTGACCAAATGCTTGCACACTCAAGAGCCCCGCTCTCTATCAAACAGGACCCCGCTCGCCTTCGCCCTCAAGATCCGCCAGTGAGCCTTTGCGACTACTCCAAGTTCAGGGAGAAAACTGGCTGGGAGCCAGGGATTCCTCTGGAGCAGACCTTGAACAATGTGCTAGAATATTGGCGACACCGGATTGAGGTGTCGGGAGAGGTAAGGACATGAAGGCAGTCATTCTGGCAGGGGGTGAGGGGACGAGGCTGCGCCCCCTCACCTGCAATGTACCAAAGCCTATGGTTCCCGTTCTGAATAGACCCTTCTTGGCGCACATGATAGATTACCTCAAGAAACACTCCATTGATGACATCATCCTTGCCCTTTGCTATCGTCCTGACCGCATCCAGAGCCACTTTGGCGATGGCACAAGCTTCGGGGTCAGGCTTACCTATGTAGTTGAAGACTCTCCGCTGGGGACGGCAGGGGCGGTCAAAAATGTCGAAGAGTATCTTGAAGGCCCCTTTTTCGTGTTCAACGGTGATATCTTTACAGACCTCGACCTGACAGCGATGATGTCCTATCATCGGGAGAGTGGAGCTAAGGTCTCAATTGCTCTCACCGCGGTGGAGGACCCCACGCTCTACGGGCTGGTGGAGACCGATGCCGATGGAAGGGTGAGGCGCTTTGTCGAAAAGCCCGCCTGGGATGAAGTGACCACCAATATGATCAATGCCGGCACCTATCTCCTTGACCCGGATGTCCTTAAATATGTTCCCCGGCAGGGGGTTTTTACCTTCGAGCGCGGGCTTTTCCCGCTGCTACTTGAAATCGACAAGCCAATCTACGGCTATACCTCTGGTAGTTACTGGATCGATATCGGCACCCCGGAGAAGTATCTGAAGTTGCACCATGACCTCTTGAGGAAGATGGCGACAGATGGAGAGATTTTCACCGCCGATGGCCTGAGCATCCATTCTACTGCTGACATAAAGGGGCCAGTGGCGGTGGGCAGGAACTGCGAAGTCGGATCAAAGGCGCAGATAATAGGTCCCGCCGCTATCGGAGAAGGGTGTAGAATTGGCAGCAATACCATCATCCAAGGGGCGATACTATGGGATGAGGTCTCAATCGGCAGGGGAGCGACGCTCAGAAACTGCGTCGTTGCTGGTAATGCCTGCGTAGGCAGGGGCTGCTGGATTGAGGATGGTGTTGTCGTGGGGGAGAATGTCATAATAGGAGATGGCAGCAGGCTTGAGCATGGCACGAGGGTCTGGCCTGGCGAGAGGCTGGGGATGAAGAGGTGAGGAGGCGGGCATTGCGGGTTCTTATCACCGGGGTTACTGGAATGGTGGGGAGCCATCTCGCTGAATATTTGCTTGGCTTTGATGGGGTGGAGCTCTTTGCCACCTACCGCTGGCGAAGCAGGATGGAAAACCTTGAGGAGCTTAAACGGGCGGATAAGCTTGTCTTTGTTACTGAGAGTAGCTCTATCGTCTCACCAGGCGATCTTGAATTGATGATCAGAAGGCATATTGAGCCGGGCAAGCTCCATCTTATTGAGGGCGATATGACTGACTCCTCCTCCATGAGAAGGCTCATGGCGGCGGTAAAGCCCGACCGTATCTTTCACCTCGCCGCCCAGAGCTATGTCCCCACTTCGTGGAGTGCCCCGGCGGAGACCCTTTACCGCAATACTATTGGTCAGCTTAATATCCTGGAGGCGGTGAGGGAGGCCGGGCTCGACCCCCTCATCCATATCGCGGGCTCATCCGAGGAATATGGCTTCGTCCTCCCCGAGGAGCTGCCGGTTAAAGAGACCAATCCCCTCCGCCCCCTGAGCCCTTACGGGGTGAGCAAGGTTGCCCAGGAGATGCTCGCCTATCAATATTTTAAAAGCTATGGACTGAAGACCATCGTCACCAGGGGATTTAATCACGAAGGGCCACGGAGGGGGGAGGTCTTTGTTACCTCAAACCTGGCAAAGCAGATTGCGGAGATCGAGAAGGGGCTAAAGCCCCCGGTGGTCTATGTAGGTGACCTCTCCAGCCGGCGGGACTGGAGTGATGTCCGCGACTTTGTTCGTGCCTATTGGCTGGCACTGGAAAAGGGGGTGCCAGGGGAGGTCTATAATGTGGGGAGCGGGATAACAAGATCCGTGGGTGAGATGCTCGATGTGTTGCTGAGCATGACCGAGTGTAAGATTGAGGTAAGGCAAGACCCGGCTCGCCTCCGCCCCTCCGATGTTAAGGTGCTAATGGCAGACGCGACAAAATTCAAAAAGCTCACCGGCTGGGAGCCCCAAATCCCCTTTGAGCAGACCTTAAAGGACCTCTTGGACTACTGGAGGGATAGGGTTTAGGGATGACCATTAAGTTCGGCACCGATGGCTGGCGAGGTATTATCGCCCAGGATTTCACCTTCGATAATGTGCGTGCCTGTGCCCAGGGCGTTGCCCAGTATATGAAGGAGAAGGGGATTGCCGAGCGCGGTTTGCTGGTGGGCTATGATACCCGCTTCGCCTCTGAGGACTTCGCCGCCGCCAGTGCCGAGGTGGTTGCCGCAAACGGCATTAGGGTTTATCTCTGTGAGAAGTTCACCCCAACCCCAGTGGTTAGCCATGGGGTTCGTGAGATGGGGACTGGTGGGGCGATAATCATCACTGCCTCCCATAATCCCGCTATCTGGAACGGCTTTAAGTATAAGGCGGAGTATGCCTCAAGCGCCTCGCCTGAGATCATCAGAGAGCTTGAGGGGCATATCTCGATCATCCTTTCAAGGGGTGGGGTGAAGCAGATCCCTTTGACTGATGGTCTAAAGATGGGGTCTATCCAATACGTTGACCTTAGTGCAGCTTATCTCGATCGTATTTCGGTGCTCGTTGACCTGGAGAGAATACGGAAGGCCGGTCTGAGGCTGGTTGTCGATTCCATGTATGGGGCGGGGGCGGGCTATTTCAAAGCACTAATAAGCGGTGGCAGCACCGAGCTTCTGGAGATAAATGGTGAACGAAACCCTCTGTTCCCCGGGATTCAGCCCGAGCCCATTGCTCGCAATTTGACCAGGCTCTCCGCCATTGTGAAGGAGAGGTGGGCTAGCGTGGGACTGGCTACCGATGGCGATGCTGACCGTATCGGCGTTATCGATGAAAGGGGGGAGTTCATCTCCCCCCTCCAGCTCTTCGCCCTGCTCGCCCTCTATCTCTTGGAGGTTAGAGGCGAGAGGGGTCCTATCATCAAAACAGTGACCACCACCAGCATGCTCAACCGCCTGGGCGAGCTTTTTGATGTTCCTGTTTACGAAACCCCGGTTGGCTTCAAATATGTCGCCCCTAAAATGATGGAGAAGAATGCCATCCTTGGTGGCGAGGAATCAAGCGGCTTTGCCTTTCGTGGACATATCCCGGATCGAGATGGTATCCTCGCCGGGCTGTTCTTCCTTGACCTGATGATCACTCTGGGAAAGACCCCTTCACAGCTGGTGGATCATCTTTTTGAGAGGGTTGGCCCGCACTATTATCGCCGAATCGACCTTGATTTGCCGGCTGGTGAACGGGAGGGGATTGCTGCCCGTATTGCCTCCACTGAACCTGAGCGCATCGATGGAACTAGGGTGAAGCGGAAAGATGCGATCGATGGCTTCCGCTTTCTGCTGGAGGATAACGCCTGGTTGCTTATCCGCTTCTCTGGGACGGAGCCCTTGCTTCGTATCTATGCCGAGGGCGATAGCCAGGGGAGGGTGAACAGGCTTCTGGAGGCGGGAAAGGAGATGGTGGGGATTCATGATTGATCTCGATTCCCCCGAGGTCTATAGGAAATTCGATCCCTCCGGGATGTGGGGGTACCTTCATGAATTTCCCCAGAGGTGCTGGGAGGGGTGGCAGCGGGGTATAAGTTTCCCGCTGCCACCTGATTTTTCCAGGGTGGAGAGGGTGGTCTTTCTCGGCATGGGTGGCTCCGCTATTTGTGGCGACCTTTTAGGTAGCCTTTTAGCCTTGGAAGGGGGGGTGCTTTTATTGGTGCACCGTGACTATGACCTCCCACGCTTTGTGGATGAAAGGACCCTGGTCATCGCCTCAAGCTACTCGGGGAATACTGAAGAGACTATCTCATCTTTTGCTCAAGCGCTTGGGACACCCTCTAAAAAGCTGGTGCTCACCGCCGGGGGCAAGCTGAGGAATCTTGCCGAGGAAAGAGAGGTTCCTGTTTTCACTATTGACTTCCAGGCCCCTCCGCGGGCAGCTTTAGGGTATAGCTTTCTTTTCCTGGTGGGTCTTTTTCAAAGGCTTGGCTTCCTCCGTGATCAATCGGGGGATGTGGCGGAGATGATGGAGGTTTTGAGTGAGCTGTCGGGCGAGATCGATAAGGCCTCGCCGCTTGAGGCGAATCGGGCGAAGAGGCTAGCGACAAGACTATTCGGCCGCGTGATAGTGGTCTACGGCGCTGGTATGCTCTCTGAAGTTGCCCGTCGCTGGAAGACCCAGTTTAATGAAAATAGTAAATCGTGGTCATTTTTTGAGGTTTTCCCAGAGCTTGACCATAATTCAATTGTGGGGTATAATTGTCCCCGTCACATGGCGGGGGGGGTGTTCGTAATTATGCTCTCCTCGCCGTCTCTACACTCTCGCACGCTGGCCCGCTATAAGGTCACGGGTGAGATCCTGGCTCAATATGGGGTCGGATATGAGGTAGTTGCCTCAAGGGGTGAAACTCCGCTGAGCCAGATGATGAGTTTAGTTCTTTTCGGAGATTATGTGAGCTATTATCTGGCGATTCTTTATGAGACTGATCCCTCGCCAGTGAGGGCTATAGACTATCTGAAGGAGCGGCTTTCGAGGATGTAATAACTCTGAAAGGAGAAAGAGATGGACTTCCGTTTTAGTGAGAAGGAGGAGGCGCTTAGAAGGGAGGTTATCGAGTTCTGCAAGAGGGAGCTTCCCCCCGATTGGAGGGGTGGGCTGCTGGAGGCTGCTGATACTGACGAGGCATGGGCTTTCAGCATGAAGATGTCCAAAAAGCTCGCCCAAAAGGGGTGGCTCACCATGGCCTGGCCAAAGGAATATGGGGGCATGGGTGCCTCCATCATGGAGCAGCTTGTCTACCGGGAGGAGACCGCCTATTGGGGTGTGCCGGGGACGGGGATGGGAGTCGGCGGTGTTGACTGGGTAGGTCCCTCTCTTATGATTTACGGGACCGAGGAGCAGAAGAAAACCTATCTGCCGATGATCGCATCAGGAGAGGAGGATGGGGTCTGGTGCACGGGATACAGCGAGCCGGGGGCAGGCTCAGACTTCGCCTCAATTCAGACACGTGCCGTGAGGGAGGGGGATGAGTATGTCATTAATGGGCAGAAGGTCTGGACCAGCGAGGCTCACCGTTCCCGCTGGTGCTGGCTAGCCGCAAGGACAGACCCTGATGCGCCAAAGCATAAGGGGATCAGCGTGTTTATCGTTGATATGAAGAGCCCGGGCATTACGGTTCGTCCCCTCATAAACATGGCTGGGATCCATTCCTTTAATGAGGTTTTCTTTGATGATGTCCGCATTCCTGCCTCCAATCTGGTAGGCGAGGAAAATCGCGGCTGGTACCAGCTAATGGTGTCCCTTAGCTATGAGCGGTCAGGGGTTGGTTTTAGTGCCATGGCGAGGCGAACCCTCTATGACCTGGTCGAGTATGCCAGGGAGACGAAAAGGGATGGAGATGTCATCGCCAAGGATCCTCTTATCAGGCAGAAGCTGGCTGAGATTGCGGTTGAGATCGAGGTGGCTCGCTATCTGTCCTATCGGGTCGCTTGGATGCAGAGCAAGGGGCTTATCCCCATCCACGAAGCCTCTATGGGGAAGGTCTTCGGTGATGAGGTAAACGAGCGCCTTGCGAATGTTGGGATGCAGGTAATGGGGCTCTATTGCCAGCTTGAGCCCGGCTCCAAATGGGCACCGCTCCGGGGGAGGATAGAGCGCATGTATGTCTCTGTCCCCGGTTTTAAGATTGCTGCCGGAAGCGATGAGATCCAGAAGAATATTATTGCGATGAGGGGATTGGGTCTGCCCAGGAGCTACTAGTCAGTTAATTGGTTTAAGATTTAAATAAAGGAAGCCCAGACCTTTGGTTTGGGCTTCCTTTATTTCATCATCTCTTGCTATATTGCTTTGCCTTGCGCGCCCGCCTTAGTCCACACTTCTTGCGCTCTTTCATCCTGGGGTCACGGGTCAGCAGGCCATAACTACGTAGCAGGGGCTTTAGCCTTTCATCTGCCTTGACCAGGGCACGAGCAATCCCATGGCAGATAGCACCGGCTTGTCCTGAGATGCCGCCCCCCGCTACCTTAACCATGACATCAAAGCGGCCTATAGTATCGGTGACCCGTAGCGGCTGCAAAATAGCGGTGCGCAGCGAAAGGGGGGTGAAGACCTCCTCAAAAGGCTTTCCATTTACGATGATGGCACCATTTCCCGGGAATAGCCTTACCTGTGCCACCGCAGTCTTTCTCCTCCCTGTACCGTGAAAGTAAGATTGCTCGGTCAAGAGACTTCTCCTCTGCCTGTCTCAGTGCTCACCTGTGGTTTGTGGGGGTGAGATTCTCCCTCATAGACCTTCAGCTTTTTCAGCATACGGGCACCCAATCGATTTTTGGGGAGCATCCCCTTTACTGCGTGCTCAATAGCGCGGGTGGGGTGCGTCTTCATCATTTCGGCATAGGTGATGCTCCTCAGCCCCTCAGGGTATCCCGAGTGGCGATAGTATATCTTTTGTTGAGCTTTCCTGCCGGTCACTCGCACCTTTGCTGCATTAAGCACAATGACATAATCTCCTGTATCCAGATGGGGCGAGTATATAGGCTTATGCTTCCCCATGAGGAGCCGGGCTATCTGGGAGCAAAGCCTTCCTAGAATCTTCCCCTCGGCATCGATGATATGCCACTTGCGCTCAATCTCAGAGACTTTTGTCCTATAGGTTCTCATCGATCCCCTCGGAGTTCGGATAATTTACCTTCATGAGATAAAGGCCATGAGCGGGGGCAGTCGGCCTTGCCGAGCCCGGCTCCCTTGCCCTTGCCATCTCGCAGAATTCCCTGGGGCTACTGTTGCCCAATCCAACATCGATCAATGCCCCAACAGTGTTGCGCACCTGATGGGGGAGGAAAGAGTCGGCCACCATGTCAAAGGTTACCAAATCACCTTCTCGCCTCACCTCCGCCTTGTATACAGTGCGCACTGCGTTGGCAATCCTGTAGCTTGAAAAAGAGGTGAAGTCATGTCTTCCAATGAGAATCTGACAGGCGTTATTCATTGCTTCCACATATAGTGGTTTGGCAACAAAATAGGCGTACCTTTGCCAAAGTGGGGAGGGGGTGGCTCTGTTTAGGATATAATAGCGATATTCCCGGCTCCGGGCATCCCTCCTGACATCGAAATTGTTACTCACAGTATAAGCCGTCCTCACTGCAATATCCCTGGGCAGGTAAAAGTTGAGCGCCCTGACAAAGGTCCCCGGGGAAAGTTCAGACCTAGTCACAAATGTCACCACCTGCCCCTTGGCATGAACCCCAGCGTCAGTGCGTCCCGCTCCTTTAACGCGGATGGTCTCCCCGGTGAGCCTGAAGAGGGCTCGCTCAAGCTCCCCTTGAATGGTTGGGGCATTAGCCTGTATTTGAAACCCGTGGTATCTTGTGCCTTCATACTCGATGACCAACAAAACCTTTCTCATCACCGTCTGCTAGAAAAGCCATCATACCAGCTCAAGCTGTGCCATAGGGGCGCCATCGCCGAGACGGGGCCCCAGTTTGATGATGCGTGTGTAGCCCCCGGGGCGATTGGCATACCTCGGGGCAAGCACATCAAAAACCCTCTCCACCACCTTCTTGTCGGTGACGAAGGCCAGAGCCTGACGGCGCGAGTGGAGGTCTCCCTTTTTCCCCAGGGTTATGATCTTCTCTGCCATACCACGAATCTCCTTGGCCTTCGCCTCGGTGGTGGTGATCCTCTCATACCTGAGAAGGTCAGTTACTAGGTTACGACAAAGAGCAATCCTATGATCTGTAGCTCTACTGAGCTTACGACCAGCGACACGGTGTCTCATTCTTTGCTATCCTCTCTGGAATCCACCTTTGGATAGGCAATGCCGAGCGCCCTTAGAGCCTCCCGCACCTCCTCTAAAGATCTCTTCCCGAAACTTCGTATCTCCAAGAGTTCGCCTTCACTCTTCTCAAGTAGCTCCCCCACCTTGAAGATGTTGCTCCTCCTCAGGCAGTTAATGGTGCGCACTGAGAGTCCAAGCCGTTCGATGGGCATATTATACTGCTCCATGGGAATAAGGAGGTGAGAAGGCTCCTTCCCCACCCCCTTTGGAGCGGCTTTGGCAAGATCGCGAAAGATGGAGAATTGCTCTACCAGCACCTCAGCGCTCTCGGCCACTGCCTTCACTGGGGAGATGGTCTTATCCGTCCATACCTCAAGGATGAGACGCTCGTAGGCTGTCTCTTGCCCAATTCTGGTAGGCTCGATTCTATAGTTGACCCTGCGAACAGGTGTGAAGATGGCATCTACAGGGATTACCCCGATGGGCAGTCCATCGCTCTTCTCGGCGGGCAAATATCCCTTGCCCAGCTCCACATTGAACTCGACGATGAGCCTAGCCTCAGGTGAGTCAAGGGTAGCTAGATGGAGCTCCGGGTTCACGATCTCGAAGTCAGCGTTGGGGGCGATATCGCCGGCGCAAACCTCACGCTCACCCATTGCCTCCAGGAAAAGGGTGCCCGGCCGTCCTGATTGAGGGCGCAACCGAAGCTCCTTTACATTTAGCAAGAACTCGATGGTATCCTCCTTTACATAAGGAATCGTGGAGAACTCATGCTCGATCCCTTCGATCTTGACCCAGGTCACCGCCGCCCCAGGGAGTGAGCTCAGGAGCACCCTCCTCAAGGCATTGCCGATGGTGATGCCGAAGCCCCTCTCAAGCGGTTCGGCGACGAACCGCCCATAGGCATCCTGGCTCTCAACACACTCTATCTTCGGTGTCACTATAAAGGACAAGGTTATGCCTCCTTATGGGCTATCGGGAGTAATACTCTACAATGGCCTTTTCATTGAACCTAGCATCGATGTCGCTGCGCTCCGGGAGAGCTAATACGCGCCCCGACATCTTTTCCTGATCCAAGCTGAGCCAGCGGGGCACCATCTTGCTCCCGATCTCCTTAGCCACCATCTGATAAAGCTTGGTCTTGGTGCTCTTTTCTTTCCAGGTAATAACGTCCCCCGGCTTAACAACGTAGGAGGGGATGTCGACCTTATGCCCGTTGACTTGGATGTGGCCGTGGCGAACAAGCTGTCTTGCTTGAGGGCGGGAATCGGCAAACCCGAGGCGATAGACCACATTATCGAGCCGCATCTCGAGCATCTGAAGGAGGTGTTCCCCGGTGACCCCGGGCCGCCTCTCCGCCTCGGTGAAATATTTTCGGAACTGACGCTCCAATACCCCATAGGTATAGCGGACCTTTTGCTTCTCTTTGAGTTGGAGGCCACGGTCCGACGTCCTGCGGCGGCGGGCGCTGCTGTGCTGTCCCGGTGGGTACTTACGTCGCTCAAGGACGCACTTCGGGGTGAGGCATTTTTCCCCCTTGAGCATCAGTTTCTCACCCTGACGACGACACAGCCGGCAAACCGGTCCGGTATAGCGAGCCATCGCTCTATACCCTCCTCTTTTTCTTAGGACGACAGCCATTGTGGGGGATTGGGGTTATATCCCTGATCCCTGTTACGGTGAGCCCCGCTGATTGAAGGGAGCGAATGGCCGCCTCCCGCCCGCTACCGGGACCTTTCATATACACCTCAACCTGACGCAGTCCATGCTGCATTGCCTTTCTTGTTGCATCCTCGGCGGCAAGTTGCGCCGCATAGGGGGTACCTTTTCGTGAACCTGTAAATTTGGCCGTCCCTGAGCTCCCCCAGGCGATAACGTTACCCACGGGGTCGGTAAAGGTGATTATAGTATTATTGAAGGTGGAATGGATATAAGCCCGACCCACAGGGATGGACTTTCTTTCCCGCCTCTTCCTTTTCTCTGGCATGTTCCCCCTTTACTTTCTGGCCACAGTGCGACGTCGCCCGGCTACCGTCTTACGGGGACCTCGTTTTTGGCGAGCGTTGGTTCTGGTTCGCTGACCACGAACCGGAAGCCCCCTGCGGTGTCTGATACCACGGTAGCACCCGATCTCGATGAGCCTCTTTATGTTGAGATTTACCTCTCGTCTGAGGCTTCCCTCAACCTTATATTCTTTATCGATGACCTCCCGGATGCGGCCGATCTCACCCTCGGTGAGATCCTTAACCTTGATGTCCGGGCTGATGCCAGTTTGGGACAAAATCCTTCTACTAAGGGCAGGGCCAATCCCGTGGATATATTGCAGTGCTATCTCGACCCGCTTATCCTTGGGAATATCAACCCCGGCTATGCGTGCCATGTTGCCTCCTATCCCTGCCTCTGTTTGTGCCTGGGGTTTTCACAGATGACCCTAACCACGCCCTTGCGCTTTACCACTTTGCACTTTTCACACCTGGGTTTCACTGATGCCTTCACCTTCACGATACCCCCTATTTAAAACGATATGTAATCCTCCCCCTGGTGAGGTCGTAGGGGGAGAGTTCAACCAGCACTCTATCGCCGCGGAGAATCCTTATGAAGTTCAGACGAATCTTACCTGATACATGGGCGAGCACCCTGTGCCCATTAGGTAGTTCCACACGAAACATGGCATTGGGCAGTGTCTCGACAACCGTCCCCTCAACCTCTAGCGTCTCCTTTTTGGGCATATCCCTCCTTGGCTAGATAATGGTGAGCACCTCGGCCTCTCCATCCGTGATGGCGATGGTATGTTCAAAGTGGGCGGAGAGACTCCCATCAGCGGTAACAACCGTCCACTGGTTTTCGGTTAGCCTGGTGCGCCACCCCCCCATGTTCACCATGGGCTCGATGGCCAGGGTCATCCCCTTTTTGAGCATCGGCCCTGTCCCCGGCTTACCAAAGTTTGGGATCTGGGGGTCCTCATGCATCTCCCTGCCGATGCCGTGCCCCACATACTCACGAACAACCGAGAAGCCCCTGGATTCAACATGGTTCTGGATGGCTGCTGAGATATCCCCCAGATAGGCTCCATTTCGCCCGGCCTTGATCCCTGCCCACAGTGCCCCCTCGGCGACCTCTAAAAGCGCCATGGCCTCGGTGCTGATCTTTCCCACCCCCACCGTCGTTGCGGCATCCCCCTGAAAGCCATCGACGATGGCCCCTATATCGAGGGAGACAATATCCCCCCCCTGAAGCACCCTCTCCCCTGGAATGCCATGAACTACCTCTTCATTGACTGAAACGCACAGGTGGGCCGGGAAGCCACGATAACCCTTGAAGGATGCCTTGGCCCCGTGTCTCTTAAGCTCTCGGGCGGCTATAGCATCTAGTTCAATGGTTTTCATCCCCGGCTCAATCGCTTTGATCAGGGCGTTGAGGGTGGCGGCAACGACCCTTCCTGCCTGCCTCATAATTTCTATCTCCCTTGGAGACTTGATAACTATCCCCATTTTCAGTCCCTAGCTATGACCCTAAGTAGCTCCCTTTCTACCTCACCGATGGCCTGCTCGCCATTTACCTCGACCAATTTTCCCGCCCCAAGGTAATAATTGATCAGGGGCGCTGTCTGGGCGAAATAGACATCGAGTCGCCTTTTGACCGTTTCCTCGGAGTCATCAGGGCGTTGGTAGAGCTCCCCTCCACATGCATCACACCTGCCTCTAACCCTGGGTGGTGAGCTAATAATATTATATGGCATCTGGCAATTGCGGCAGATCCATCGCCCGCTCAACCTTCTTATAAGCTCCTCGTTTGAAACCTTTATATATACTGCTTTGTCAATGGCCTTCCCCTCCGTTGCTAGGGCTCTATCCAATGCCTCGGCTTGCTCCAGCGTCCTGGGGAAGCCGTCAAGGACGAACCCTCGAAGGCAATCGGGAGCCGAGATTCGCTCTAGGATCATCCGAACCGTTATCTCATCGGGGACAAGCGCCCCCCTTTCCATATATGATTTGGCCAGCCTTCCCAGCTCGGTCCCTTTCTGCTGCGCCTCCCGGAAAAGGTCACCCGACGCGATATGAGGAACCCCCAGCTTCTGGGAAATGGTTTGTGCTTGGGTTCCCTTACCGGCTCCAGGCGCTCCTAAAAGGACTAGGCGCAATTCCTCACCTCAAAAATCCCTCATACTGGCGCATAAGTAGCTGCGCCTCCATCTGGCTCATGGTATCTAAAGCTACCCCTACCATGATGAGGAGGGCGGTGCTTGAGAGCGTCAGTGCTTGAACACCGGTTATCTGCTGGATGATGAAAGGCGCCACTGCCACTACAGCAAGAAACAGGGCACCCCCCCAGGTGATGCGCATAACCACCTTATTGAGATACTCCCCCGTGGGGCGTCCAGGACGAATCCCCGGCACAAATGCCCCCTGCCGCTGGAGGTTTTCAGCCATGTTCTGCTGCTGGAAGATAATCATAGTATAAAAGAAAGCGAAGGCAACTACAAGTAGGAAGTAAAGAACCCAGTAGAGCCACCCGCTGGCGGCAAAAAGGTTCATTATGTGATTAGCCAGGTTTGGGTTCTGTCCTGCTGGGTTAGCGAAGTAGCTGGCTATTGTCCCGGGGAAGATCATGAGCGACATGGCAAAGATTAGGGGTATCATCCCCGCCATGTTCACCCTCAGCGGGATGTGGGTTGATCCCGACTGGCGATACATCCTCCCCCCCCTGAAGACGCTCCGGGCAAACTGGACCGGGATGCGGCGGTGCGCCTCGGTGAAGATGACGATTGCTAGGATTATGGCTAGGCCGAGGATGGCGAAAACGGCAAGCCCCACCACGTGTCCTGTTTCCAGGAAGGCTCCCCCGATCATCTGCGGCAAGCCGGCGACGATGCCGCCAAAGATTATTATCGATACCCCGTTCCCGATCCCCCTTTCGGTGATGAGCTCACCCAGCCAGACCAGGAGCATCGTCCCTGCGGTCATTGAGAGCACCATAGCCACTGTGGGCAGGAGCGCCTCGCCAGAGAGCCCGACGGCGGTGATGACGCCCTGATTGCGGAGAAGGATGAGCTGTCCAAATCCCTGGAGCGCAGCCAGGGGAACGGTCAGCCAGTGAGTGATCTGGTTGATCCTGGCTCTTCCTGCCTCTCCCCCCCTGGCTAGTGCCTGGAGTCGAGGGATAATGGGGACAAGTAGCTGCATTATGATGGAGGCAGTGATATAGGGGTAGACCCCCATGGCGGCTACACTCAGGTATCTCATCGCCCCGCCACTGAAGAGGTCAAGCATTCCTAGGAGCTGATTGGTTCTGAAGAGCTCGCGAAGCGCCTCCGGGTCAACCCCGGGCAGTGGGATATGAGCGATGAAGCGGAAGATCACCAGGATTCCCAGAGTGAAAAGGATCCTGCCCCTCAAGTCGGGGAGCCGAAATGAATCTATAACTGCCTGAAGAAGCCTCGGTCTAGCCCTTTCTTGTCTCTTGAGCAATCCCGATCTCCTCTGCCTTTCCCCCCACCGCCTCGATCTTCGTCTTTGCAGATGAGGAGAACCTATTGGCCTTCACGGTTAGGGCTCGGTCTATCTCACCATCGCCCAGAATCTTGATCGGCTTCTTAAGTGACTTGACCAGCCCAGCCTCAACCAGCCGATCTGGGGTTACCTCTGATCCAGGCTCAAAGATATTGAGCCGGCCTACATTGACAATGTCATACTCAACCCTGGAGATATTAACAAAGCCGCGCTTCTGGGGCAGCCGCTGGATGAGAGGCAGTTGCCCCCCCTCAAAGCCGGGGCGCACCCCGCCTCCGGCGCGTGCCTTCTGTCCCTTGATGCCTCTCCCCGAATATGTGCCATGCCCGCTTCCATGACCCCGACCAACGCGCTTTCTCTTATGCTTGGAGCCCGGGGCTGGACTCAGCTCATTCTGCTTCATCGATCTCCTCTACACTGACTAAGTGTTTCACCTTCCTTATCATGCCCCGAATGGATGGCGAGTCCTCTTGCTCAATAGACTCGTTGAGGCGATGAAACCCCAAAGCCCTCAGGGTTCTCTTTTGATCCCGGGCATAGCCAATGCCGCTCTTCTTCCAGGTAATCCGCAATTTAACCACCTATCCCTCCGCCGGCCTTTTCCTCTTTGCGAGCTCCACCTCAGGGTTTCTAAGCTCGCTGAGGGCAAGCATGGTTGCCCGAACCAAGTTAACGGCGTTGGTGCTACCAAGCGACTTGGCAATCACATCTTTGATCCCGGCAGCCTCAAGCACAGGGCGAGTGGCACCCCCGGCGATCACCCCGCTTCCCGGGGGGGCTGGCTTAAGCAGCACCTTGGATGCCCCGAATTTAGCTACAATTTCGTGGGGGATGGTGGTCCCCACCATGGGCACCTTGATCAGGTTCTTCTTGGCAGCGGCGCCAGCCTTTCGAATCGCCTCGGGAACCTCGTTAGCCTTACCCAAACCGGCGCCGACATGACCCTTGCCATTGCCAACCACCACCAAAGCGCTGAATCTGAAACGCTTCCCGCCCTTCACCACCTTGGCAACGCGGTTTAGATGGACCAGCTTCTCGGTCAGATCAAGCCCCTCAGGGCTTACCCTCTCTATCCTCCTCAAAAGACAAGTCCTCCTTCACGGGCAGCCTCGGCGAGCGCTTTCACCCGCCCGTGATACTTATAGCCACCACGGTCAAAGACAACCTGGCTAACCCCTTTCTCCATGGCTCGTTTGGCAATAAGCCTCCCCACAAGCTGAGCAGCGCCCGTCTTTGTCCTCCTCTCTTCATCCGCCATTATTTCCCTATCGAGGGTGGATGCCGAGGCAATGGTATGTCCCAGGGTATCATCTATCACCTGGGCGTAGGTGTGGTTCAGGCTACGAAATACTGAAAGGCGAGGCCTTTCCCCTGTGCCCCTTATCTTAGCCCTGACCCGGGCGTGTCTTCTCTTGCGTGCCGCTCTAGGACTTTTTTTCATATCCTCTACTTTTTCCCTCGACCAACCTTTCCTGCTTTTCCTGGCTTGAGACGTACTCTCTCCCCGACATATCTAATGCCTTTCCCTTTATAGGGGTCGGGTGGTTTTACGCGGCGAATTCTGGCAGCTACCTCGCCAACAAGCTCCTTGTCGATCCCAAGGACGCTGATCCGGCTCGTCCCATCGACGACCACTGATATCCCAGGGGGAGGGGTGAGCTCCACAGGGTGTGAGTATCCCACCTGGAGCACCAATTTATCCCCGCTTTTCTGAGCGCGGTAACCAACCCCAACCAGTTCCAGGTTTTTCTGAAATCCTTTGCTTACCCCTTCTATCATATTAGCAAGGAGGCTTCGGGTAAGCCCGTGGAGGGCGCGATGGCTCTTCGAGTCGCTGGGTCGGGCTACAATCAGCTTGGAATCCTTGAGGGAGATGGACATCTCGGGATGTAAAGAGCGGGAAAGCTCGCCCTTTGGCCCTTTTACCGCTACCACGTTCCCTTCAATGGTTACCGCTACCCCTTCGGGGATTGCTATTGGCATTCTTCCTACCCTAGACATCTCTTCCCCCCGATCACCACACAAGGCATAGTAGCTCGCCGCCAACGCCATTTTGCCACGCCTGCTTCCCGGTCATCACCCCTTTAGGGGTGGAGAGGATGGCTATTCCCATCCCTCCGTAGACACGGGGGATCTCTGACCTCTGAGTATATATCCTGAGGCCTGGCTTGCTCACCCGCTTTAGCCCCGATATCACAGGCTCCTTCTTATCGGTATACTTGAGGTATATCTTGATCACCCGCTGAGGCCTCCCCCTCAGAACCTCGTAATCGGTGATGAAACCTTCGTCCTTGAGGATCTTGGCGATGGAAAGCTTTATCTGCGATGCCGGCACTAGCACACTATCATGCCTTGCCAGGAGGCCGTTCCTTATTCTGGTTAACATATCTGCAATTGGGTCGGTTATGGTCATGGTACTACCAGCTTGATTTTCTTACCCCGGGGAGCTTTCCCTCCAGGGCTAGTTGGCGAAAGCAGATGCGGCATAGCCCGAACTGACGCATGTAGGCTCGTGGTCTACCGCACAAGCTGCATCGATTTCGCCGCTGAACAGGGTACTTTGGGGGGCGCTTTGATTTTACGATTTTACAGACCTTTGCCAGTTTTCCCCTCCAATCTACATTGCAAATGGCATGCCCAAAAGCTCAAGCAGTCTCTTCCCCTCTTCGTTCGTCCGCGCCGTGGTAACGATGGAGATCTCCAATCCCCTCACCTTGTCCACTTTATCGTATTCAATCTCTGGGAAGATGATCTGTTCCTTTAGCCCCAGGGTATAGTTCCCCCGCCCATCAAAGGAATTCTTGGGGACCCCCTGGAAGTCGCGAATACGGGGCAGGGTGGCATTAACCAGCTTGTCAAGGAAATCCCACATTCGTTTTCCTCTCAAGGTGACCATCATCCCGATGGGCATCCCCGCCCTTAACCTGAAGGAGGCGATGGACTTCTTGGCCCGAGTGATCACCGGGTGTTGTCCTGAGATCGAGGCCAGGTCCCTCTCCGCTGCCTCAAGGGCATGTGGGTTCTTAATCGTCTCCCCCAAGCCGATGTTGAGCACGATCTTATCCAGGCGTGGCACCTGCATAATGCTTTTGAAACCAAACTCCCGCATCATTACAGGTACTATCTCCTTTTGATACCTTTCCTTTAGCCTTGACATCTCTAATCGATCACCTCTTTACAGGAGCGGCACACTCTAACCTTTCTCCCATCCTCTAGGAAGCGAAAACCAACCCTGGTCGGCTGGTGGCATCGGGTGCAGATGAGCATCACGTTCGAGATATCGATTGGCGCCTCTCGCTCAATGATGCCAGCCTGCCTCGCCCGTCCCCGGGCTCTGGTGTGTCTTTTTATCATATTTATACCCTCTATCACCACCCGGTTTTCTCGCGGGTAAACGAAGCGCACCCTCCCCCTTTTTCCTCTATCCCTGCCGGCAATGACTAGGACGTTATCCTCCTTACGTATTTTCATTATAACACCTCGGGGGCTAGCGAGATAATCTTCATGAAGTCCTTATCCCTGAGCTCCCTTGCTACCGGACCAAAGACCCGGCTTCCTCTGGGATTATTCTTATCTGTAAGGATTACCGCAGCATTATCGTCAAACCTGATATATGACCCATCAGGGCGGCGAAATGGCTTTGTGGTGCGAACGATGACTGCTCTCACCACCTCCCCCTTTTTCACCGCTCCCCCAGGGACGGCCTGCTTAACCGTGGCGACAATAATGTCCCCAACATGGGCGTACTTCCTGTTGCCCCCTGGAATGTTGATGCACATAATGCTTCGGGCTCCAGTGTTATCAGCCACCTTGAGCCTTGTATAAGTTTGAATCATCCTAGCTTATCTCCGTCGGCGGGACCTCGACCACCTCTTTCCTTTTCACTATCTCGGCGACCAGCCAGCGTTTCTCCTTGGAAAGGGGGCGGGTCTCCACGATCTTCACCACGTCGCCTATCTTGCAGGCATTTTCCTCATCGTGCGCCTTGAATTTTTTGATTTTTGTGATCGTTTTTTTGTAGAGGGGGTGGCGTCTTCTGGTCTCTACGGCCACAACCACAGTTTTTTGCATCTTATTGCTCACCACCTGCCCGATTCTGGTCTTCCTTCTTTCCATCAGCCGATGCCCAGTTCCCTTTCTCGAATTATGGTATTTATCCTTGCTATTCTCTTTCTCACCTTTCGAATCTCGTGGAAATCCACAAGTTGTCCGGTGGCGCGACGAAAGCGGAGATTGAAGAGCTCGCGATAAGCCTCGTCAAGCCTCTTTGCCAGTTCCTCTGAGCCCAAAGCACGAATCTCGTCGATCCTCAACCTTGTCCACCCCCCGCTGACTCAGTCTCCCTTTTGACGAACTTGGTCTTAATGGGAAGTTTGTGGGAGGCAAGGCGCATCCCTTCTTTGGCAAGCTCCTCGCTAACGCCACCGATCTCGAAGAGCATTCTTCCCGGTTTCACCACTGCCACCCAGTGGTCGGGGGAGCCTTTCCCGCCCCCCATCCTGGTCTCCGCTGGCTTGGCGGTTACCGGCTTGTCTGGGAAGACGCGGATCCAGACCTTGCCGCCACGCCTGACATAGCGGGTAATGGCACGGCGTGCCGCCTCAATCTGCCTTGAGGTGAGCCAACAGGCCTCCTGTGCCTGTAGCCCAAACTCGCCGAAGACGAGTGTATTGCCCGCCTGAGCTGTGCCTCTGCGGCGACCTCTATGAACCTTGCGGTACTTTACTCGGCTCGGTTGTAGCATCTTCCATTACCCCCAAATCGGCCTCCTCGGTTGGCAGCACCCCTTTGGTTGCTATCCTGGGCGGTGAGGCTTCGGCAGCCTCGACCTTCTTGGGCTCGGGAAGGACGTCCCCTTTGTAGATCCATACCTTGACCCCAATCCTTCCCATGGTGGTGTGCGCCTCAGCAAATCCGTAATCGATGTCGGCGCGCAGGGTGTGCAGGGGAACCCTTCCCTGATGACCCTTCTCTCGGCGGGCTATCTCTGCCCCGGCAAGCCTCCCCGAGCAGATTATTTTGATCCCCTTAGCGCCACTCTGCATGGTGCGCGAAATCGCTTGCTTTATCGCCCGTTTAGAGGAGACGCGCCGCTCAATCTGCTGGGCGATATTTCTCGCCACCAGATAGGCATCAAGCTCGGGGTGCTGTATCTCTTGAATATTCAAACGGACCTTTTTCCCGGTGAGCCTCTCAAGCAGGAGCCTCATTTCGTCGATCCGTTGTCCCCCTCTCCCGATAACAACTCCCGGCCTTGCGGTGTGGACTGTTACCGAGACCTGATTGGCACTGCGTTCGATCTCCACGGAGGAGATATCTGCATCGGGGTAGTTGGTCTGGATCGCCTTGCGAATGCGCAGGTCCTCTTGCAGGTACTCAGTGTAGTGCCTATCGGCATACCACTTCGCCTGCCAATCTTTGATTATGCCAATCCTGAAGCCGATGGGGTGAACCTTCTGTCCCAATTACTCCTCCTCTTCGACGACAACAGTGATGTGGGCGCTACGCCTCAGGATGGGGCTCACCCTGCCCCTGGCCCGGGGACGATACCTTTTTAGGGTGGGCCCCTTATCGGCGAAGATTTTGGCAATCCTCAGCGCTGATGGTGACATCTGAAAGTTGTTCTCCGCATTGGCTGAGGCTGATCTTATCACCTTGGCTACCACCCTGGCTGTCGGGCTGGGGGTGAATCTTAGGATGGCCAAGGCCTCATCCACCTTCTTGCCCCTCACCATATCTAATATTAACCGCACCTTTTGTGGTGATACCCGCACATACTTGGCGATAGCTCTTACCTGCACTGCTTTTACTCCTATTTCTTCTTTATCCTGGTGGTTTTCTCCGACTTACCACCATGACCGCGGAAGGTTCTGGTGAGGGCAAACTCACCCAGTTTATGCCCCACCATATCTTCGGTGATAAAGATGGGAACATGCCTTCTCCCATCGTGTACCCCGATGGTATGTCCAACCATCTCGGGGAGGATTGTGGAGGCACGAGACCATGTCTTTATCACCGCCTTCTGCCCGGAGCGATTTATCGCCTCTATCTTCTTCATCAGTTTGGGATCGATATAAGGGCCTTTCTTGGTTGAGCGCGACATCCTAAGCTGTCCTTCGTTTCACGATCATCCTATCGGTGGTCTTCCTCCTCCTTGTCCTAAAGCCCAGGGCAGGCTTCCCCCAAGGGGTCTTGGGGCCGGGCATGCCGATAGGAGCCCTTCCCTCACCGCCGCCATGGGGGTGGTCCCGGGGGGTCATCGCTGAGCCACGCACTGAAGGGCGCCACCCCATCAAGCGTCGGCGCCCTGCCTTCCCCAGGCTTATGTTCTGGTGCTCGACATTGCCAATTTGCCCTATGGTGGCCATGCATTTGCTATGGACTTTTCTTATCTCACCCGATGGCAGGCGCACCAGGGCATAGTCTTTCTCCTTTCCCATAAGCTGGGCGACAGCGCCGGCGCTCCTCACTATCTGCCCGCCTTTACCCAGATTTAGCTCAATATTATGGATCAGGGTTCCGGTGGGGATAAGGCTGAGGGGGAGGGCGTTTCCTGGCTTTATCTCGGCATCCTCCCCTGACTTTACGATGTCGCCTACCTTAAGGCCTAGAGGGGCAAGGATGTATCTTTTTTCACCATCAAGGTAATTAATAAGGGCGATGCGCGCTGAGCGGTTGGGGTCATACTCGATAGAGACCACCCTCCCTGGAATGCCAAATTTGTCCCTTTTGAAGTCGATGATGCGAAGCATCCTCTTCGCCCCGCCACCGCGGTGGCGCACTGTAATCCTGCCCTGGTTTGAGCGCCCGGCATTCTTTTTCAGGGGCAGGAGCAAAGATTTTTCCGGCTCACTCTTAGTGATCTCCGAAAAGTCAGCCCCGGTCATGCCCCTTCGCCCCGGTGAAGTTGGCTTATATTCCTTAAGTGGCATAATAACCTTCCCTATCTAGCCTCGGGTTAGTGCACCGATTAAAGCCCCGCAAAACGCTCCGCTTAACCTATTTCCGGACATTGTGTAACCGGTTAAACCGCTGAGTATGATCCACCAGTAATGGGTATCGCAGCGAAGGTGCTGAATCAAGCCAAAACCAAATTTTGGTTCATGTTTATCCCAATGAATGGCATAATAGTTTCTATATTCCCTGATGTGAATCGATCTGCCACGATCATGGGGCACTCTGTACTCAGCCATTTGTCCCCGCGGTATTCCGCGGACCTTAGATATTCCAATGCTCCTGGGATGGGGCAGATTCTCTTTTGGCACATATAAATTCTGGTGAGCAGGTTTTAACAATACCTCTGAGAGCACTTCTGACCAGCTACTGTTGGCCGACAAAGCCTTACCTCCTATTGTATTAGCTCCTCTAGCCAAGCTGCGATCATACCCCCTCGAAGATTTCTATCTTCTGTCCCGGCTGGAGGGTGACCACTGCTTTCTTCCACGGTGAGGTCTCCCCTCTCAGCCTCCCTGACCCCCTCATCTTGCCGTGAACCGAGATCACATTCACCGAAGTGACCTTCACATTGAATGCCCTCTCCACAGCCTCCCTGATCTGCCTCTTATTGGCCCGCCGCGCCACCTCAAAGACATATTTATTCTGCTCCATGAGGAGTGTGTTCTTCTCTGTTATTATCGGACGGCGCAATACCTCAAGTATATGCATCTTTTTGACCCTGGTGTCCTTTCCTTAATAACTCTCTTTAGGGTGTTCTCGTCTTGATCACTGGCGCTTCGCTAGTCCCCCATAGCTCCTCGACCTTCCTCACCGCAGCAACGGTCATGACCAAAGCCTTGTGGGAGAGGAGGTCAACCACATTGAGGAGGGGGGCGGGTAGGGTCTTAATCCCCTCTAGATTGCAAGCCGATTTGACCAGGTTAGCATCAGGCTCAGCAGTGACCACCATGGCTGAGGAGCTTATTCCCAAGGCATCAAGGATGCGCCTCATCTCTTTGGTCTTCGGCTCCTCTAACTCAAGATTATCGACCACCACTAGTTCCCCTTGGGCTACCTTCGCCGAGAGAATACTTCTTATGGCAAGGCGACGCATCTTCTTGGGCATCCGTTGCGAGTAGCTTCTCGGGTGAGGACCAAAGACAATACCCCCCTTCCTTCGGTGTGGGGCCCTTATTGAGCCCTGGCGAGCCCTGCCGGTGTGCTTTTGAGCATAAAGCTTTCTCGTTGACCCAGCCACCTCACCTCGGGTCTTGGTATCGGCGGTTCCCTGTCGGGCATTTGCTAATTGCCTCGTCAGGGCTTGGTGAACCACTGCCTCGTTTGGGGTTATGCCGAAGACGTCATCCCCCACTTCAATGTAGTCGATTATCTGCCCCGCTTTGTTATGAACGGAAATCTGCACCTATCCTCCCGCCTCAAATAATATCTTCCTTTGTGGGTGTGGTAAGAAGCCTGCCGTCTCTCAAATGGAACACCCTTTGGGCGCCCCCGGCAATCCTGGGATCATGGGTTACAACTATGAAGGTTTTCTTCTGCTCTTCATTTAACCTTCTCATCAACTCGATGATCTTGGCACCGGTCTTCGAGTCGAGGTTTCCGGTGGGCTCATCGGCAAGAATAATGGCCGGGTTTAGCATCAAAGCCCTGGCGATGGCTACCCTCTGCCGCTCGCCGCCTGATAGCTCCCCTGGCTTATGATCCATACGATCCTTTAGCCCCACAAGCTCAAGTAACTCCTCGGCCTTCTCCTTGAGCTCCCCCTTTCCCCTCCTGATTGGCAGGGTCGGCACGAGGACGTTCTGGAGGGCGGTTAGGGTTGGCACCAGGTAATAGGTCTGGAAGATAAATCCCACCTTCTCGCGTCGGATTCTGAAAAGCTTTCTTTCGGGAACCCTTGTCGTTTCGATGTCGTCGATGATCACCTTTCCCCTTGTCGGGCGATCCAGGGCGCCTATCATATTGAGCAGGGTTGTCTTGCCGCTCCCCGATGGTCCCTGAACGGCGACAAACTCACCCTCTTTCACCTTCAGGTTAACCCCAATTAAAGCGGTCACTCTGGTTCTGCCTTCGCCATAGATCTTGGTCAGATTTTCGGTTATCACTATGTCTCTACCCCTGCCCACTCCCTCTATGGTGGCAAGCCGTCTCTCTAGCTCGGCGATCCTGCTCTTCAGTTCCTCGATCGTTTCCGACTCGATATAGGTTAACCCCTCCATAATGTCCCCCCCTAAGTGGTTCTAAGGGTCTCGATTGGGCTTATCTGGCTTGCCCTTAGTGCTGGATAGAGGCCGCCAAGCACCCCTATAATTATACCGAAGGCAACTATCTCCAGGAATAGCTTCGCAGTAACGATGGCTATATCTCCAGCGAGGTAATAGTCAATGCCCCGGGCGGCACCATAGCCGATGGCAAGCCCAACCATGGCTCCCTCCAATGATGGCTAGGGTGATCGATTGAACCACTACTGAGCTGATGATATTCATATTGGACCACCCAGATGCCTTGAGAATGCCGAACTCCTGCCTTCGCTCAACAACCGACATAAACATGACGATGAAAACGGATATCCCGCCGGCAACGGCAGCAACCAAGCCGATAACCCAAATAAAACCCCGGAAGGTGTCCATCGTTTCATTGATATCCCCCAGAATATCACTAGAGATCATGACACTTATGGGGACAGGGGCGTCTTGAAAAATCTCCTCAATATTTGCTGCCACTCGCTCAACCCACTCCGTTCCCTCCGCTCTGACCCTGATGCTACTCACCTCATTGCTCTTAAGCCCGCTGATTTCCCGAACGGTATCGATCTCGCCATACATGCTGCTGTCAGTGAGCAGGTTGCCGGTCTCGAAGACGCCGACGATTCTAAGTTCGATTGTCTGCGGGGGCACTGTCCCTATTTTGGTCATGGTGAAGGTGTAGCCGATTTTAAGGGCATCAGGGCTAACATTCCGTTGAGCGTAGTCCCTTATCCATCGCCCCACTATCACCTCATTCGGGCTTTCTATGGAACGCCCTTCAACTATATGGACAGTAGCCCCGTCCATCAGGGCGTCCTTCCCCAGATCGATACCGATCAGGGTGAATCCCATCGGGTCGCCAACATAGAGGACGTTACTTGGGATGAAGGCGGTAACCGAGGGGGAGACCACCTCAACGTGTTCGATCCCCTCTATATCCTCGATATAGGAACTAGGAAGGGGGGTTCCCCCACCAAAAAATATCGCCATGGGCGCATCTCTGGGGTAGATAACGACATGGCCGGCTACCGTATCCATAGTTTGGTTTAACATTCGATCCATGCCATCGGAGATGCTCAGGAGAACTGCCATCAGGGAGCACCCCAGAGCAGTTCCTGCGATAGCGATGGCGGCGATCCATTTTCTTCTAAAGGCATTGCGGATGGCAAATCTAAGCACTTTATTTCCCCTTAGCTGACTTCTTTATCAAGAGTAGCCCGTTCCTTGCCCCGGGCACGGCACCCTTCACAAGCAGCAGGTTTCGCTCCGGGTCGGCACGCACCACCTTAAGTTTTTGCACCGTTACCCTCTCACTCCCCATGTGTCCGGCCATCCTCATCCCTTTAAAAACCCTCCCCGGGAAGGTTGTGGAGCCGATTGAACCAGGATGGCGTTGTCGATCCGACTGTCCGTGGGTCTTTGGTCCGCCGGCGAAGTGGTGGCGCTTCACCACCCCGGCAAACCCCTTTCCCTTCGATATGCCGGTTATATCTACAAGGTCGCCCTCCTTAAAGAGGCTGACATCGACCCTTTGCCCCAGTTGAATGGATGAGGTGTCGCTGACCCTGAATTCACGAAGGTGCTTGAACAAGCCCACCCCTTTAAGGTGCCCCTTTTGGGGGGAGTTGAGCCTCTTTGCATGCCCGAAGCCAAGCTGGACGGCCTCATAGCCATCGTTTGCCACTGTTTTTATCTGGGTTACCACACAGGGCCCCGCCTCAATAGCAGTAACGGCATCAACGGTCCCGTCGGCGTTAAATACCTGGGTCATGCCGATTTTTTTGCCTAGAATACCTATGATCATGTCAGTTTCCCTAGAGCTTTATCTCTATATCCACCCCGGCGGGGAGATTGAGATGAGTTAGGACGTCGATCGTCTTAGAGGTTGGATTGAGAATATCGATAAGACGCCTATGGGTGCGAATCTCAAATTGCTCCTGAGAGTCCTTATCTACATAAGGGGAGCGGATGACACTGAACTTCTTGATATGCGTCGGAAGGGGAACCGGTCCCGCCACCCGAGCCCCGGTTCGCTCCGCTGCCTCGACGATCTGCTTTGCGGACTGGTCTAATACTTTATGGTCATATGCCTTCAGCTTGATGCGAATGCTCTGCTTGGGCAAGCTACACCCTACCTTTCGCCTTAGCAACCACCTGCTCTAAGAGATGTGGAGGAAGTTCTTCGTAGTGGTGAAATTCCATCGAGTGGGTGGCTCTCCCCTGGCTCAGCGACCTGAGAGCGGTGGCATAGCCGAAGGTTTCTGCCAGGGGGATGAGGCAGTGAATCACCTTGGCATTGCCACGGGACTCGATGTTCTCGATGCGTGCCCTTCTGGAGTTGAGGTCTCTGATTATGTCGCCGAGAAACTCGTCCGGGGTCACCGCGTCCAGCTTCATGATCGGCTCAAGGAGGACCGGCTTAGCTTTGGAGACTCCATCCTTTAGTGCTATCGAGCCTGCCATCCTAAATGCTATCTCCGAGGAGTCGACCTCGTGG
The DNA here is from genome assembly GCA_034435115.1 of Dehalococcoidia bacterium. Lineage (GTDB taxonomy): Bacteria > Chloroflexota > Dehalococcoidia > E44-bin15 > DAOWNJ01 > DAOTXZ01. The sequence continues at coordinate 29,284 of DAOTXZ010000061.1, forward strand.
AAGCTGCCATCATAGAGGGTAGCCCTGAGGTCAGTGATGGGATAGCCGGCAACTGGTCCGCTCTCCAGCGCTTCCCTTATCCCCGCCTCCACTGCGGGGACGAATTCCCTTGGCACTGACCCGCCGCGGAGCTTATCTACAAACTCAAAGCCGCTGCCCCGCTCTCCAGGCTCAAGCTCAATGAAGACATGTCCATACTGTCCCCTTCCCCCAAACTGTCTTATAAACCTCCCCTCTGCCTTCACCGGCACGGTGATCGTCTCCTTATAAGCAACTTTCGGCTTTCCTACCTTTGCCGCCACATTAAACTCTTGTCTCATCCTCTCCACCAGAACCTCAAGGTGAAGCTCCCCCATGCCGGAGATAATGATTTGTCCCGTCTCCTCACTGTATTTCGTGCTGAAGGTTGGGTCCTCTTCACTCAGTTTTGCCAGGGCATCGCCCATCTTTTCCTGGTCTGCCTTTGTCTTCGGCTCGATGGCTACCGACATCACCGGCTCCGGGAAGCGGATTGGTTCGAGGAGGATCTGCTCTACCTGGCTGGAGAGGGTGTCCCCGGTGAAGGTGTTCTTGAGGCCGAGGGCAGCGGCGATCCCGCCTGTCTCCACCTCGGCTATCTCCTCCCGATGATTGGCATGCATCTGCAGAAGTCGCCCGATGCGCTCCCGCTCTCCCCTGGTGGCATTATAAACCTGGGCTCCAGCCTTTACCTTACCTGAATAGACCCTGAAATATACAAGCCTCCCCACAAAGGGGTCGGTGACCACTTTGAAGGCAAGCGCTGAAAATGGGGCATCATCGCTCGGCTTTCGATAGACCTCTCTCCCCGTCTTCGGCTCTATTCCACGCACTGGTGGCACATCCAGGGGGGAGGGGAGATAATTTACCACTGCATCCAGCAGTGGCTGGATTCCCTTGTTCCTACGGGCGCTCCCGCAAAGTACCGGGACAAGCCTGCCCGAGATGGTTGCTCGGCGCAGGCTAAGCTTAAGCTCGGCGGGGTCGATGGTGCCCCTCTCCAGATAGGTGGTCATCGCCTGGTCATCGCTCTCCGCAACCCTCTCTATCAACGCCTGCCGGTGATTATCAAAGTCCTGGCGATACCTTTCCGGAACAGGTATCTCCTCCGGGCTTGTGTCAGGATCCTCGGAGAAAAGCCAGCCCTTCCCTTCTATGAGATCTATGATCCCTTCAAATGATGCCTCTGACCCAATAGGGAGCTGAATCGGCACGGGATTGGCACCCAGTCGCTCCCTGATCATGGCTATGGTTTTATGGAAACTAGCGCCAACGCGATCCATCTTATTGATAAAGCAAATCCTGGGGACAGAATAGCGATCTGCCTGCCGCCACACTGTTTCCGACTGTGGCTCTACCCCGGCCACGGCATCAAACACCACCACCCCCCCATCGAGCACTCTGAGGCTTCGTTCCACCTCGGCAGTGAAGTCAACATGCCCCGGGGTATCGATGATATTGATGCGGTGCTCCAGCCAGTAGCAGGTGGTTGCCGCAGCGGTGATGGTGATCCCCCGCCTTTTTTCCTGCTCCATCCAGTCCATCACGGCGGTGCCGTCATCTACATCGCCAATCTTATAGGTCCTGTCTCTTATACACATCTCCC
>DAOTXZ010000062.1:0-19623 GCA_034435115.1 Dehalococcoidia bacterium
GACAGCCTATATTATCTGGACTGTGAAACGCTTATATCATAATTTGAGCCCAAAGTCAAGACCCGAGCTATTTCGGTGCCTCAGAGGCAAGGACACCACCGACCGCCCAGTCCTCCCTAGAAATCTCCTCGAAGATGACTATGGTCTGCTCAGGAGTTGCATGAGCGATGGTGACCACCGCCTCGGTGATGACCCGCGCCAGCTCTGCTTTCTGGGAGCGGGTCCTCCCCGGCCACATCTCCACCCTTACTATCGGCATTTCCACCCTCCTTGTTATAGATCACCTCAAATGTTATACTAAAAAGGCTTAAGGGTCAAAATGGGGTTAAACAGGGTTAAAAAAGGGCCAACCTGGAGAGACCGGCTAAGGATAAGGATCAAGAAATTCCTCGGGAGAAACGTCTTCCTTTGCGATAGCTGCAAATGGGACTGGCGCAGCGCCTGTCACAATCCAGCGCGCCCCAATGCCACATGGTGCCCCGATTACGAAAAGCGGGGCACATAATCCCCCTCACCAGCCATAGCTCAGGCGCGCCGCCAGAAAGGGGGGCAGTCCTCGTTCAAGCATCCTCCGCTGTGTGACAGAAATATCATAGGGAACGCGGTAGTGATAGATTGCCCCGTCGTCGCTATCGTAGATGGCATAGGCGGCACGGGGGTCGCCATCACGAGGTTGCCCCACACCACCGGGGTTGATGATCAGGCGGTTTCCCCCGAGGCTTAATGGGGTTTCCGTGGGCAACTCGCGGAAGAGGCAGGTTTTACCATCGTACTCAAACACAAGGGGGACATGGGAGTGCCCGATGAGGCAAAATCTGGTTTGAAAATGGCGGAAGCTTATCTCGGCGCTGCTGGTGGAAAGAAGGTATTCCCAGATCGGCTCCCGGGGGCTACCATGGACAAGGGTGAAATCGTCATATGAGATGGTCAACGGAAGCCCATCAAGATAAGCCACATCGTCAGGGCTTAGCTGCTTGCCTGTCCAGCGGCACGCCGCGGCAGCATCGGGGTTAAAATCGGATATATCCACCTTCCCTATGGCTGCCCAGTCGTGGTTGCCACCAACGGAGCGGTGCCTATACTGGCGCAGGAGCCTGATACATTCCACGGGGTCAGGACCATACCCCACAATATCCCCAAGGCACCAGATCTCCGCAACCCCTCCCCTCTCCTCCATGTCCTCAAGCACCGCCCGAAAGGCTGCCAAGTTGCTGTGAACATCGGCAATGATAGCGTAGCGCATCCCTCTGAAGCTTGCTTATTACTATATCAGCTTTTCTACCATCCTGCTAGGTGAGTTGAGACTAAAGTGGAAAGCATGTATAATTCCCAATATGAAGGTCTCGGAGCTGGGGGAGTTCAGATTGATCGAACTCATAGCCGATATTGTTGCTAAATCCGGAACCACATCAAAAAACCTCCTTATCGGTATTGGCGATGATGCCGCAGCTTGGCTCGGCGATGATCCAATCCAGCTAAGCACCACCGATTCCCTGGTTCAGGACATTCACTTCACGCTCAACACCATCACCTGGGATGAGCTGGGGTGGAAAGCACTGGCTATTAACCTCAGTGACATCGCTGCTATGGGGGGGATACCCAGGTATGCCCTGGTGTCACTAGCCCTCCCAGGAGATATCGAAGTAGATTCAGTTGCCCAGTTCTACCACGGGATGATCGGGCTTGCTCGACTGTTCTATGTCTCCATAGCCGGGGGGAATATCGTTCAAGCACCCCTGGTGGCGATTACCCTCACAGTGGTCGGGAGTGCCGAGCAGCCCTCAAACATCCTCACCCGCTCGGCAGCGGTGCCCGGCGACCATATTGCGGTGACCGGGTATCTAGGCTCATCAGCAGGGGGGCTCAAGATGCTCAGGGGCGGGCTCGAACTTGACCAAGAGACCACCTCATTTCTCCGAAATGCCCATCTTAAGCCCTATCCCCGTGTTTGGGAGGGGAAAACATTGGCTCGTCTTGGCATCCGAGCCGCTATAGACTTAAGTGATGGACTAATTGCTGACCTTTCAAAGCTGTGTCAGGCAAGCGGGGTCGGGGCACAGGTGAGGGTGGATAGGCTCCCCGTTCACCCATTACTGAAGGCCGCCTTCAAAAGTGACTACTTTAGCCTAGCTCTCTCCGGCGGCGAGGACTACGAACTTCTATTCACGGGCGACCCGGTTTTAATCGACAAAATCGGGCAGGCTGCCCAGTACCCAATAACAGTTATTGGAGAGATAGTCAATGACGAACCAGGAAGGGTAACCCTGCTGGATGAGAAAAACAGGGTGATCGAATGGCATCAAGCGGGATGGGAACACTTCGTCTCGGGGGGAGGAATGGATGGCTTCTCTTGATATCATTAGTGAAAGTGCCCGTGAGACGCAGGGCATTGGGATGCGGCTGGGCAAGCTCTTAGGGGGAGGGGAGGTGGTATTGCTGGTGGGGAGCCTAGGGGCGGGCAAGACCTGCCTCGCCCAGGGCATTGCCTGGGGGCTGGGAATTGAAGAGTATGCAATGAGCCCCTCATTTGTAATAATCAGGGAGTATCGGGGCAGGCTCCCTCTTTATCATATTGATCTCTATCGCATTGAAAGGGTTGAAGAGGTTATCGATCTGGGGCTCGACGATTATCTATATGGCAATGGAGTGTGCGTTGTGGAATGGGCGGAGAAGGGCTTCGGCGCGCTGCCCACGGAACATCTGCTTGTCCACATCCGCTATCTCTCCCCCAAGAGGCGCAGCCTTCACTTCAAGCCAAGGGGAGAGCGCTATCAAGAGATATTGCGGGGGCTAAGGGCAGCTCCCATAGAGCCTATAAAGAGGAGATGACGGTGCAGCTTGCCATAGACACCTCAACGGAGACTGCCAGCGTTGCGCTATGGAGTGCCGGCGAAGTGGTTGCCGAGCTCACCTGGCACTCGGGGCAGAACCATACGGTTGAGCTCTTGTCCAGCCTCGTTCATCTGCTGCATCAGGCAAAGGTAAAGCCTCGGGACATCAAGGCTATAATCGTTGCCAAAGGTCCGGGTAGCTTCAATGGTTTAAGGGTTGGAATGGCAACCGCGAAAGGGCTCGCCTACTCTCTAGGTATTCCTATCATAGGCATAAGCACCCTTGAGGCAGAAGCTTTCCAGCATGCAAAGACCGGCCTCCCAGTCTGTCCCATATTCAATGCGGGTCGCGGCGAGGTCGCCTCCGCCCTCTATCAATGGCGAAATGGAAGGTGGCACAGGCTTATTGAGGAGCACATCACCACCATCGAGGCACTATGCCCCGGGCTGAGGGGGAGGACCGTCTTTTGCGGTAACATTCTGCCTCATTTTGAAAAGGAGCTTAAAGAGAGATTGGGGCGGCGGGCAGTAGTCCTAAAAGCGGCGTTTGCGCTAAGGAGGGCCGGCTTTCTTGCCGAGCTGGGCTGGAGGCGGCTGGAGGGAGGCGAGGTCGACGACCTCGCCTCCCTCCAGCCGCTATACTTAAGGAGACCCTCAATCTCGGGGACCCATGCAGAGGACACTCGTTCTTCTTAAACCAGATGCCCTTCAAAGGGGACTTGTTGGCGAGATAATCTCCCGCCTTGAAGCGAGAGGGCTGAAGATTGTTGCCATGAAAATGCTTCGGATAGACGAGGCACTGGCAAAACGTCACTACCAAATCCACGAGGGCAAATCGTTCTTCGAGAGGCTCATCGACTTCATCACCTCAAGCCCGGTCATCGCTGCTGTTTTTGAAGGGGAAGATGCAGTTGATGTAGTGAGAAGGACTATGGGAGAAACTGACCCCAAGAAGGCTGCCCCGGGAACCATAAGAGGGGACCTGGGACTAAATATCGGACGAAACCTTGTCCATGGCTCAGACTCTGTGGAGAGCGCACAGAAGGAGATCGCCCTCTACTTCTCCCCGGAGGAAATGCTCTCCTACCACCGTGACACCGATAGATGGATCACAGAATCCTGACCACCGGGGTGGCTCTCGCCCACAGCCTATCAAGCTCGTAATACTCGCGCTGGGAAGGGGCGAAGATGTGCACAATCACATCGCCGAAGTCGAGGAGAACCCAACCTGAATCAATAGTCCCCTCCCGGTGGTGAAGATTAGCCCCCTCCCCCACCAGAACCTCGTCGATCTCACCCAAGATAGCCCCTATCTGCCGATCGCTCTCCCCACTACAGATGACAAAATAATCGGCAAAGCTACACACCCCTCTGGCATCCAGCATCACGATGTCACTAGCCTTCTTTCTCGAAGCCGCCTCAACAACCTTCTTGGCTATCTCCACAGGCTCCAAAGGCATCCCTCCTCTCGGCGCCTATGAAAGATTATAGCACCTCTCACGGAGAGTTCAACAGCCCTCGGAGGTTGAATCCATTCCCAGCTCTATGATAAACTCGGCTGAATAGAGGCATGCTTGAGGGAGAAAATGCCTCCGACTTTCGTTAATGAGAAAATCCTCTGGGGGCAGGGATTCCAACTCATCGCTGGCATAGATGAGGTGGGTCGCGGTTCCCTGGCCGGGCCGGTGGTTGCCGCCGCCGTCATCCTGCCCCTTAACCTGGACAGACCTTGGCTCTCCCTGGTCAATGATAGCAAGAAGCTAACCCCAAAGAGCCGTCAATTTCTCTCCGCCCGGATTCAGGAGGAGGCGATTGCCATCGGCATTGGAGAAGTCTCACCAGAGGTAATCGATTCCATTGGCATCGTGGCAGCGACCCGACTAGCGATGCGCTTAGCTTCGGAGCATCTCCCCACCCCCCCCCAATTCCTCCTCATCGATGCCATTTCCCTCCCCGATGTCCGCTTGCCCCAGAGGAGCATAATTCACGGCGATAGCCTTTCACAATCTATCGCCTGCGCCTCCATCGTCGCCAAAGTAACACGAGACCATCTTATGGTGGAACTTGCTGAACTCTATCCCAGCTACGGATTTGAACGGCACAAAGGCTACACCACACCGGAGCACCTATCCAACCTGCAAAGATTAGGGCCCTGCCCCATCCACAGGAAGTCATTCTCCCCAGTATGTAAGCTGATTAAAGGCTAGAGAGCCGGCCAACCGTATTAGCCCCCTAGCCCAAAACGCGGCTTCGGCGGTCGGGCCAGGAGGGCACATACCACACCTATCACCAGAAAGGCAACTGCTATGATGAACGCCATCATGTAGCTACCGGTAGCATCGTGGATGACCCCGGCAAGCGGGCCACCGACGGCACCGACAAGGGTGGTGATAGGCATGGTCCACCCCAATATCTGGGCATAGCGGGCGCGTCCGAAATAGGCCCCAAAGAAAGTGGGAAGGGCTACGATCAATGCCCCATAACTTATACCAAAAAGTAGGCAGAACAGGTAAATCAAGGGAAGGGCGGTAATGCTCATAAGGATGAGCATAGCAATCATCAGCCCACCGAGGCAGATAGCAGCCAGATACCTTACCTCGAATCTAGTAGCCAGATACCCCATGCCGAGCCTGCCGATGATGCTCAAGCCCGGAATGAGCCCCAGGGCAAAGGCCGCCGCTGTGAGGGAGAAGCCCACATCCCGGAGGTAGAGCACAAGGTGTGCCATAATAGCGTTTACTGCGAACATATGGGCAGCACCAAGGAATATTATCATCCATAGGGCGAGGGTGCGCATCGCGTCTCCGGTTTCCCAGTCCACCGGTGTTTGATAGACACGACTCTGTGGCACTGCACCTGAGCCTGCCTTCGGCACCGCCCCCCCAACTAAGCCATCAGGAACCTGCCCCATATCCTCAGGCCTATTTCTTATGATCAGCCCGGGGATAATTACAGCCAGTATTAAATGAATAAGAGCTAGGAACAGCCATGCAAAACGCCACCCAACGCTGGAGATCATCAAAGCTATAAGCGGGGGAATAACAAGGCCACCGATACCACCCGAGGCAATGACCAGACTCATCGCCAGCGATCTCCTCCTTATAAACCAGTTATTGGCTATAGTGGTGGCAGATATAAACATGCCAAAGGCATTGCCCACCCCTACCAGGAGACCGTAAAAGACAAAAATGTGCCAGGGCTGGGCGGTCCAAAATAGCCCGAGCAAACCCAAGACCGCCACCAAGTTACCTAAGACTATGTTTTTCCTGGCTCCAAACCTGGTAACCGAGAAACCAACAAGAGGACCAGCCAGCCCTATGAGTATTACAAGTAAAGAGTACGCCCCCGCCACCATGCTCCTGGTCCAGCCAAGATCGGCACAGATCGAGGGCATAAAAACCCCAAAGGAGTAAAATAGGTCTCCACAGCCACAGAAATATACAAGCATCGCCCCGGCAAGTGCTATCCAGCCATAGAATCTACCACGCCCCAGGCAGATGGCAGCCATTAAATAACCCCCCTCAATGACAGTGATACTCCCTTCCAGAGCCAGCCTACAGATTAGCAAGCTTGCCTTCTGTTGTCAACCAAAACCCCAGCAAAACTAGCCTTCCATTGGCACCAAGGAATGAGTATAATGAAAGCAAACGACTACCATTGACTAAGATGAGCGACCGACAAAAGTCTGGTGCCCTCGGGGAGAAGATAGCTAGAGAACACCTCATAGGGCTTGGGTACCAGGTTCGGGAGACAAACTTCCGCTGCCGCGAGGGCGAGATTGACATCATCGCCGAGAAGGAGGGTTGCCTCATCTTCGTAGAAGTCCGCACAAAGGCGAGCTCCTCTTTCGGCACGCCGGAGGAATCGATAACAGCCTCAAAGGGGAAAAGGCTCATCAGTGTTGCCAATACCTACTTGGAGACCCATAGCGACCTACCCCCCTCCTGGCGCATCGATGTGGTGGCGGTGGAGCTGGGGCACCGGGGCAAGATAGTCCGAGTAGAGGTCATTGAAAACGCCGTAACAGGAGAGGCTTAGTTTACCTTTTGCTTTCCTTCTGTTAAAATTAGACAGGTGACAATTTCGGCGGGGAGGCTTACCATGCCAATATATGAATACCGATGCAACAACTGCCAGAAAAAGGTCTCCATTCTTGTTCGAGGGTTTTCTGCCTCACCTGATGCAGCTTGTCCCTCTTGCGGGAGTAAGAATATCACTCGACTTTTCTCTTCCTTCGCCCGCCGCAGGCCAGACACTGCTGTTTACGACGACATCCTCTCCGACCCCTACCTTGTGAAGGGCCTTATGGCAAATGACCCCCGCGCCCTCGCCAAGTGGTCAAGGAAGATGAGCGAGGCGATAGGAGAGGCAACGACACCCGAAAGCCAAGAAATACTGGAGAGAATGGATGCGGGTCAGATGCCCTCACAGGAGCTCATCACCAAGATGCAAGAGGAGTACCTATCTAAAGAGTCTGAATAATCAGAGGCGGTTGGGTATGCCAATCTATGAGTTTCGCTGTCAGGCGTGTCGTAGGAGATCAACCATCTTAGTAAGGAGCATGACCGAGTCTATCTCCCCCACCTGCCCTGCCTGCGGCGGCAATAACCTTGTCCGTGCTGTATCCAGCTTTGCTTACCATAAATCGGAAAAGACCCGCCTTGAGGAGGCAGGCTCCCCCTTCTCCCCGACCCCCGACTACTATAAAGACCCGCGCAATATCGGTCGATGGGCAGAGGAGAGGCTCAAGAGCCTGGGGATAGACATGTATAGTGAGGAGTACTGGAACACCTTCTCTGAGGTTCGGGAGATGATCGCTGAAGCCAGGGAGGGTGAGATGCCGGGGTCACTCAAGGACATATTGTAGGAATGCTACGCATAATCGATGCCAATCTCAACCGTATTGGCGAAGGATTGCGCCTGCTTGAGGATGTAGCCCGCTTCATCCTAGATGATGCCCAACTAAGTGAAGAGCTGAAGAGGATGCGACACACACTGGCAGGAGGTGACCCATCCCTGAAGAGCAAGCTTCTCTCAGCTCGAAATTCAGAGGGGGATGTTGGCGCCTTCTTTGAGGTGCCCGGTGAGGCTCAGCGACAGAATCTTGTCGATATTGTCATAGCCAATGCCAGAAGGGTTGAGGAATCGCTGCGGGTTGTGGAGGAACTATCAAAGCTTCCCCAACTAACACTTAATACCGCCAGGTTTAAGCAGGCGAGGTTCGCCATCTACGGGGTGGAGAAGAGACTGGTCGGAAGGCTCCTTCGGCATGACAAGGTGGAGAGGATAACCGGGCTTTATGTCGTCATAGACCCTGAGACACTGGGGGGACGAAGCGAGGTGGAGGTAGCCCGCCAGGCAATTAGGGGGGGGGCCAGGGTAATCCAGCTTCGTGATAAGCGCCGTGAAAAGGGGAAGATGTTCTCAATTGCCCAGGAGCTGAAGAGGGTCTGTGCTGAAGGCGATGCGCTCTTCATTATCAATGATCACCTGGACCTCGCCCTAGCCTGCGATGCCGATGGCATCCACCTCGGTCAAAAGGACCTGCCGCTGCCCCGGGTGCGGGAGATACTGCCGATAGAGAAGATTATTGGCTTGTCCACAGCCACTATAGCAGAGGCGCAAAAGGCCGAGGCCGAGGGTGCCGACTATATTTCTATAGGCGCAATCTACCCCACCCTTTCCAAGGGAGATGCCAGGTGGGCTGGGCTAGAGACACTGCGGGAGGTGAAAGGAAAGGTATCTCTTCCCATTGTTGCCATAGGTGGCATAAACAAGGAAAACATCGCCGAGGTAGTGAGGGCAGGGGCTAACTCGGTTGCTGTTATCAGTGCCATTGCCGAGGCTGAAGATATAGAGATGGCAGCCCGGGAGTTAACAGGAAAGATCGATGAGGAAATCAACCACAAATCTCCAATCAATCGCTGAAAAGGTGCGTGCCAGCTTCTCGGCCAAGGATGCCGCCCGCGAGCAGGCACTCAGGCTGGCTCGAGAGGTGATCCGCGACTCCTCCAATGCCATCCGCGCCGTGCACCGCGGCGAGTACGAGGATGCCAAGACACTTTTAAGCGCCACCCGTATCCGCGTCAGCGAGATGAACGAGGTCCTCTCCAGATACCCGGATCTCCTCCACAGTGGCTTTGTTCACGATTCCCAAAAGGAGTACGCTGAGGCAAAAATCACACTGGCTCTGGTCACCGGTGATGCCCTGCCTGACCCCGATGAACTCTCCATCAGCTATGCTTCCTACCTTAATGGCCTTGGTGAAGCAGTGGGGGAGCTCAGGCGTCACCTCCTGGATATAATAAGAAAGGGGGAGTTCTCCCGGTGCGAGGAGATACTGCTCGCTATGGACGACATCTATGGGGTACTGGTGACCATTGATTTCCCTGATGCCATAACCAGCGGACTTAGAAGGACGACCGATGTAGTACGGGGCATCATGGAAAAGACGCGTGGCGACCTCACAATCTCGATCAAACAAAAGGACCTGGAGGAGAGGCTTAAGGAGTTCGAGGAGAGACTGAGGAGGGGGGCTTTGTGAAAAAATTCCCTTGCGCACTCCCTCAAAAATATGTTAAACTTCTCCCAGTTTGAAAACCATATTGCGATTAAATCGATTAAATAAAGGAGGTAAATGATGCTTCCAGGGATCTTCTGGGTGGTAGTTATAGGGGGTGGCATCGGTGTTATTTTTGCCCTAGCCTTGATAAGGTATATCCTGCGTAGTGACCCGGGAACGGCAGCGATGCAGGATATTAATGCCCGTATCACGGAGGGTGCCTGGGCCTTCATCAGACGCCAGTATTCCACTATTGGCATAACTGCTCTTATTGTGGCACTGATAATCGGTGTCATCCTTGGCATACTAAGCAGCCCAGAGGAGCTAGAGAAGCTGAGGGTATCGGCTTTTGGATTAGCATGGAGGACGGCGGTTGCCTTCCTCGCCGGTGCCTTTTGCTCCTGTCTTTCAGGGGTTGTGGGTATGTGGATTGCAGTCAAATCAAATGTGCGGTGTGCTGCTGCCTCCCACCACGGCTTAAACCAGGCAATAAAAGTAGCTCTGCGTGGGGGGGCAGTTTCCGGCTTTTTGATCGTTACCTTAAGCCTCCTGGGGGTAACCGCGATATTCTTCGCCTTTGGAGGAGCCACACACCCCGATATTGCTCCTCACCTTATTGTTGGCTTTGGTTTTGGAGCTAGCATGGTTGCCCTGTTCGCGCAGCTTGGTGGTGGTATCTACACCAAAGCTGCTGATATGGGAGCCGATCTTGCTGGCAAGGTTGAAGCCGGAATCCCCGAGGATGATCCCCGCAACGCGGCAGTAATCGCCGACCAGGTCGGCGACAATGTTGGTGACTGTGCCGGTCGTGGCGCAGACCTTTTTGAATCCACAGCCGCAGAGAACATCGGTGCCATGATTATAGGTGTTGCTTTGTATGTAGCCTCCATAGCCGGGGGGATTCCCCCAACCATCGCCGTTGGCTGGGTGCTCTTCCCGCTTGTCATTCGTGCCTTTGGCATTGTTTCCAGCATGATCGGCATATTAGCGGTGCACAGTCGTAGCGAAGAGGAGAACCCGATGACTGCTCTCAACCGCGGCTACTATATAGCCCTGGCTCTTTGTGTCCTAGCGATGGTTATTACCTGTTGGGCGATGTTCAGCTATATGTGCCCACAGGGATGGCTATGGCTTATGGGGGCTGGGCTTGTCGGCATAATATTCAGCATATTGGTAGTTTATGTTACACAGTACTACACTGAGTCCAGATTTAGCCCAACGAGAAGGATCGCTGAGGCCTGCCGCACTGGTCCGGCAACCACGATTGTCACCGGTATGTCAGTGGGCTTTGAGACCATCATGCCGACAATGATCATCATCGGCTTCGCCCTTCTCCTCTCTTACTGGTTTGGCACAATGGCGGGGCTGGGGCTTCCCTGGTGGGTGAGCGGTGCCTATGGCACGGCAATAGCCACCATGGGCATGTTGATGACCTGCCCCTTTATTCTGGCCGAGGATACCTTCGGTCCCATAACCGACAACGCCAATGGAATCAATCAGTTCACCGGTGCTGGCGACCGGATAAGGCGGGTTACCGACCACCTCGATGCTACAGGCAATACCACCAAAGCCCTGACCAAGGGATACGCTATGGTTTCGGCAGGACTGGCTGGCTTCCTCCTGTTCCAGGCCTATTTTGATCGGGTGTTGCTCTTCCAGGGCAGGGAGGGGGAGCTTTTTGTTGTCAACCTTGTGCGTCCTGAGGTATTTATTGGTGGCGCCCTAGCCATTATGATGGTCTTCCTTTTCAGCTCCTGGGCGCTCAGGTCAGTAGGAGGGGCAGCAAGCAAGATCATCGACGAGGTGCGCCGTCAGATCAAGGCTGACCCCGGCATTATGGAGGGGACTTCAAAACCCGACTACGGCAGGGCAGTTGACATCACCACACGGGCGGCATTAAAGGGGATGGTCGCCCCGGGATTGCTTCCCGTGCTCCTCCCCATAGCCATTGGCGTCGTCTTTAGACTCATACCAGGCTATAATGCCCCCATGGCAGTAGGCGCCTTCCTCATGGTAGGAACTATCGCTGCCATCCTCCTGGCTTCCTTCATGAACAACGGTGGCGGTGCCTGGGATAATGCTAAGAAATATATTGAGGATGGGCAACTCAAAGATGAGGCAGGGAATGTTATCCCCAAAGGCTCGCTTGCTCACGCAGCCGGTGTCACCGGTGACACTGTTGGTGACCCCCTTAAAGATACGGTGGGACCCTCACTACACATTGTTGCCAAGCTTATAGCTACGGTGACCCTGGTGATGTGCCCCTTGTGGATTATCTGAGAATAAGCACCTTTCAAACCAAAGCCCCCCATGCCCTCGTCAGGGCATGGGGGGCTAGTATTATCCCTCCATCCACAGGCTCAAGCTAGGGATGGTATTTATGCCCCGTCGGCCGGCGTGATAGCGTTTTGGCAGCGCTCTGGTTTAGGGGGGCTTGCCTCGCCCAAGGGGCGAGGCAAGCCCCCCTAGCCTTCTTTAACCCCTCAAGAAGGGGTTCCACCTTCGCTCCACCCCAATTGTCGTCTGTGGGCCATGGCCCGGGAGAACAATCGTCTCGTCAGGTAGCGTCATCAGCTTTGTGTGAATGCTCTCCATTATTTTCTCGTAGCTCACCCCAGCGGCGGGGAAGTCGGTCCTGCCAATGCCAAAATTAAACAGGGTGTCCCCGGAAAATACCACCCCGTGACCATAGATGGAGATGCCGCCCGCCGAGTGCCCCGGGGTGTGAAGAACAGCGAAGCGTAGCTCCCCAATCTCGATCACATCCCCGTCCCTTAGCAGAATGTCGGGCTTTGGAGGAGGTTCAAGCGAGCCACCTGTAATGATGCCAAATGCCCTCAGAAGCCCCCCCATCATCCCCCGCCCACTCTCAGCCTCCACCTCATGGACAGCATAGTCTGCGCCGGTTTCCTCCTTAACCCTTTTAAGAGCACCCACATGATCGATATGGGTATGAGTAGCTATAATAAGCTTGATGTCGAGCCCGAGCTCACGCACATTCTCCAGAATAGCCGGGGCATCGGCACCAGGATCGATGATCATGCCCTCCTTGGTAGCCTCCGATCCTACAATGTAGCAGTTGGAACCGAAAAACCCTAAATCAAGAGCTCTTAAAATCATCGCTCACCCCTCTCTATTTTCGACATTTATCCCGCCCTGTCAAGCCCTCGACGAAAAGTACCACCGCTATTGACAATGACGGGAACGGATAGTATACTTATCCAAAACCGCTTTGTCTATGCCGGAGTAAAACTATGCCCAAAGGGGGAAAGGGGGTGAGCCTGCAAAAATAGCTTCACTACCTGCCAAGAAATAATTTCGAGGAGGAAAGTATGGCAGAGCAAGCCTTATCTGATGCCAGGGTATTGGATCTCACCTGGTACATCGCGGGTCCCTTTTGCACCAAGCTTTTGGCCGACTATGGCGCCGATGTCATCAAAATCGAAAAGCCCGGTGAAGGGGACCCAGCAAGGAGAATGGGCCCCTTCTTCAAGGATGATCCCCATCCTGAAAAGAGCGGGCTCTTTCTTTATCTAAACACCAATAAGAAGGGCATCACCCTGAACCTCAAGAGCGAGACCGGGAAGAAGATCTTCAAGGAACTGGTGAAGGATGCCGACATCCTGGTCGAGAGCTTCAGCCCAGGCGTGATGGAGAGGCTGGGGCTCGGCTTTGAGGAGCTTGAAAAGATAAACCCGAAGCTGGTGATGACCTCCATCTCTAATTTCGGGCAGACCGGCCCCTATCGCGACTATAAGACGAGCGACCTCATCACCTTCGCCATGGGCGGAGCCATGAACCAGACTGGGGTTCCTGACCGACCACCGGTGCACGTGGCACGAAACCTTAAGCTATGCGAGTGCGGCTGGCTGGCGGCGACGGGCACACTGGGAGCCTGGTGGGGTGCCAGAAGGGACGGCATCGGCGAGCACGTTGATGTGTCTCTTATGGAAGCCCTTTTGGGCAGCACCGACCGCCGCGATACCAATCTCCTCACCTACGCCTATACTGGTTTTACCACCAAGCGCACAAACCCCACTGAAGGAAGGATGATGATCATCCCCGGCGGATACTTTCCCTGCAAGGATGGCTGGGTGATCTTTGTCTGCACTATACCAAGCTGGCCAAAACTGGGCACCTTGCTGGGGAGGCCTGACCTACACAAAGACCCCAGGTTTCAGAATCTCTTCGATTTGACCCATGCCTCGGAGATTGACGGCATGGTCCTTGAGTGGCTCGCGGAGCGCACCAAGCAGCAGGCAGCCGAAGAGGGGCAGGCAATGGATATCGCGGTCACCCCGATCAATACCCCCAAAGATGTGGTGAACGACAAGCACCTGAGGGAGAGAGGGTTCTGGATCGAGATCGACCACCCGGTGACCGGAAGGCTGACCTACCCGGGGGCGCCTATCGATATGGGCGAGGGCGGCTTCAAGGTGAGGATGCCAGCGCCGCTCCTGGGGCAGCACAATAAAGAGGTCTACGGTAAGCTGGGCTACACCGGGGAGGACCTGGTGAGGCTCAGGGAGAGGGGGGTTATCTAACCCCGAGCTACAGTTTGCTAAAGGAGGTTTTCAGATATGGCTAAGAAGATGCCGCTTGAGGGAATAAGAGTCCTGGAAATAACCACAACCTGGGCTGGCCCCTACAGCGCTATGCTACTGGGAGACCTTGGTGCTGAGGTCATCAGGGTGGAGTCCCTTAAGCACTTCGCCACCACCACCAGGGGCATTTTCGCCCGCCCGCCGGCAGCAATGTATGCCAACGATGACCGCGGGGGCTGGTTTCAGTATCCCAACCGGGATGTAGGGGAAAGGCCCTGGAACCGGTCAACATTCTTCAACAGCCACGGGAGAAATAGATATGCCATGACCGTTGACCTGGAGAGTCCCAGGGGCATTGAGATATTCAAGAGATTGCTCAAGATCTCAGACCTATTTGTCGAAAACAACGCCTACGGGGTGATGGAGAAGCTGGGGCTGACCTATGATGTGGTGAGCGAGGTCAATCCGCGCATCATTATGATCCGGCTCCCCGGATATGGAATTAAAGGTCCCTACCGAGACTGGAGGGGCTACGGCGTGCAATGTGAGGGAGTGGTTGGCCATGCCTGGCTTAACCAGTATTCAATCGATGATCTGCCAATAAGAAGCATGACCTTCTCCATGGACACCACCGGCGGCTGTGCCGCCGTCATGGCGGCGATAATGGCCCTTGCCCGCCGCGAGAAAACGGGAAGGGGGCAGCTCATTGACCTCTGCCAGGCTCAGACTGTGGCTCTCTGCCTGGGAGAGGCATACATGGACTACGTCATGAACGGCAGGGTTCAGGAAACGATGGGAAATCGCCATCCAACAGCGATCCAGGGCGTCTACCGCTGCGCCCCCGGCGGGCTTGACGACTATGTGGCAATCACAATCTACAATGATGAGGAGTGGGAGGGCTTCTGCCGCGCTATCGGCAATCCCGCCTGGACAAGGGAGCCGAAGTTCGCCGACGCTCTCAGCCGCTATAAAAATCATGATGAGCTGGACAGGCACATCGAGGAGTGGACGAGCCAGCACAATAAATACGATGTAATGCACATACTCCAGAAGGAGAGGGTCCCCGCGGGACCGGTGATGAACGAAGCCGACGTCTATAGTGATCCCCATGTCAAGGAGCGCAACTTCCTCCTGGAGATCACCCAGAAATGGTGTGGGACTCACCTCTATCCCGGATTCCCCTGGAAATACAAGCGCACACCGCAGAAGGCATACCTGCCACCGCCCGGTCTCGGCGAGCACAATGAATACGTCTATAAGAAGCTCCTCAAGGTGAGTGATGAGGAGTATGATGAGCTGGTGAGAGAGCACCATATCGGCGATGTCTACCTTCCCAGTGTCCGATAGGCTCGCTGTGCTGCCAAAGTGAAAAACTAAGGGAATTCGAAGGGCAAAAGTAGCTCCCGAGAGCCCTCGGGAGCAAAGTACGCCATTCAAGAATCAGAAAGGGGGTAGCATCAAAAAAAACAAGCTGTATTGTATTTCATTGAATCTCAAAAGGAGGAATTGATGGCAGAGCAAGCCTTATCTGATGTCAGGGTGTTGGATTTGACATCGCATATCGCTGGTCCTTATTGTACGAAATTGCTCGCTGATTACGGCGCTGACGTCATCAAGGTGGAGAGGCCGGGGACCGGTGATGTGGCGAGGTGCCTGGGACCCTTCCCCAACGATGAGCCGCATCCTGAAAAGAGCGGGCTTTTCATCCACCTCAATACCAACAAAAGAAGCATCACCCTCAATATCGAAACTGCTACCGGAAAGAAGATACTTAAGGAGTTGGTTAAGAATACCGATATCCTGGTGGAGACCTTTGCCCCCGGCTACCTGCCTGGCCTGGGCCTGGGCTATAATGACCTGAGCCAGATAAACCCAAAACTGGTCATGGCTTCCATCACCCCCTTCGGGCAGACCGGCCCCTACAAGAACTACAAGGCCACAGACCTGGTGATGTATGGAATGGGACCGCTTCTTTATAGCACCGGTCTGCCCGAACGTGAGCCGGTTAAGATGGGGGGGACAGTGACAACCAGCGTTGGAGGGAATGTGGCTGCGCCCTTCATCCTTGGCGCCTATCTTGGCGCCAGGCTCCAGGGCAAAGGGCAGTATCTAGACATCTCCCTCCAGGAGATCCAGTGCGCCCAGACTGAAAGGGCAAGCAGTCAGATAGCCGGCTTTGCCTACTCGGGAGCGATCACGCCTAGGCAACCTGGGGGACTCAAGGTACTGGGCATCCCCAACGACATATACCCGTGTAAGGACGGCTATGTACTGTTCATGACCATGCCCCTGTGGTGGCCACGGGTAGCTCAGATGCTTGATAGACCGGATCTTATCACCGACCCCAGGTTTGCCGACTTCGCCACCCGCCTTGCCAACGAAGATCAGTTTAATGCCATCCTCTACCCCTGGCTCATGGAGCACACCAAGGCGGAGATAGTCGAGAAGGCATCAAAGGCGAAAGAGGCAGCCATGGGGGTGAACACACCTGAGGACGTTTTCAAGAACATCCAGTTTGCTGCCAGGGACTACTGGGCGGACGTGGAACATCCTGTAGCGGGAATCATAAAGCAGACGGGGGCAGTCTTCAAGATGCAGCGCGGCGGCTTCAAGGTGAGGAGGCCGGCACCCCTTCTGGGTCAGCACAATATCGAGGTCTACTGTGAGGAACTGGGGTACTCGAGAGAGGAGCTGGTGAGTCTCAGGGAGCTCGGCGTAATCTAGAAATAGTTACCCGGGGAAAGGAGGTTTTTAAATGGCAAAGCTACCACTAGAGGGCATAAGGTGTATCGATAACTCAACGATCTGGGCCGGTCCTTGGTGCGCCACCATCCTGGGCGACCTGGGGGCGGAGGTGATAAGGGTGGAGTCTCCCAACTATTTTCCCCCCGCCACGAGGGGTGTCGCCCCCCGTCCCATCCCCCGTGTCGACCAGAAATATGATGGCTACCCCTATAACATACCTGGGGAGAGACCCTTCAACCGGGCTGCCGGCTTCAATGCGGTAAACCGCAACAAGCTGGGCATGACCATAGACTTCAGAAAGCCCAGCGGACGGGAGGTCTTCAAGAGGCTGGTGGCAATCTCTGATGTTTTCACCGACAACAATGCGGCAGGAACCTTCGACGACTTCGGGCTGGGGTGGGATGAGCTCTCCAAGGTCAACCCAAGGCTGATAAGGCTGAGCCTTCCCGGATTTGGTAACACCGGCCCTTACCGAGACTATATGGGCTTTGGCTACATATTGGAGTGCATGGTGGGGCACACCTGGCTCAGGGGCTACGAGGACTCAGCCCCCGCCACCAATACCTTGACCTTCCCTGCAGATACCGTTGGCGCCGCCACCGCTGCCTATGCTGTGCTGGTGGCTCTGGTTGAACGTGAGAGGACGGGCAAGGGGCAGTTCATAGACATGTCACAGGCAGAGGCCTTTGTGCCCCATTTGGGACAGGCACTAATGCAATATGTCTTGAATGGGAGGGTCGAGGGTACCTCGGGCAACCACGACCCCCACCGGTCCATGGCACCCCATGGCGTCTATCGCTGCATGGGGTTGGACCGCTGGGTGACCATTACGGTAGAAAATGATGACCAGTGGAAAGCACTGTGTCAGGTGATGGGCAACCCCGAGTGGACCCGTGACCCAAAGTTTGGCGATGTCGTCAGCCGCTGGAAGAACCAGAATGAGCTGGACAAGCTCATCGAGCAGTGGACAATGAGGAATAGCGACTTTGCAATAATGCACATGCTACAGAGGGCGGGGGTTCCCGCGGGGGCGGTCATGGACACGAGAGACATATACTTCGACCCGCACCTGGAGGAAAGGGGCTTCTTCGAGTGGGCTGACCACCCTGAGGCAGGGCGGTTCCGCTACCCCGGGGCCGTGGCGAAGTTCTCTGAGACTCCGGTGGGCATCCGCTATGCTGCCCCCTGCCTTGGGCAACATAATGAATATGTTTATAAGAAGCTCCTGGGCTACTCCGATGCTGAGTATGAGCAACTCAAGAAAGAGGGGCACATATCTACAGTGTACACTATAGGGCAGGTTTAGAACTTTGCCTAATATGCTTCACTATCTGAGACAAAAAGAGGTCATCGTTTGAGGTTGGCTCGCAAGAGAGCTGATTTATGCTTTATGGAAGCCAACCTCCCTTAGAGACAAAGAAAGGAAGTTAACACATATGTCCTACGAGACCATTATCTTCGAAAAGGAGAGGGGGATTGCCACCCTAACCTTGAATCGGCCTGAGAAGCTAAACGCCTGGAACAATAAGATGATGGAGGAGGTGACCAAGGCAATCTATGACGTCACTGCCGATAATGAAGTAAGGGTTTTGGTCATCAGCGGTGCCGGTCGCGGCTTCTGCTCAGGCATAGACGTTAGCATTCTAGCCACTGCAGGCGCAGAAGGAGCTGTCGCCGTCCCAATGGAAAACAGTGTAGTGTGGATAGCCGCCCAGCTCCGAAACCTGGACAAGCCCGTGATTGCAGCGGTAAACGGGGTCTGCGCCGGGCTGGGTCTGTCCGTGGCTCTGGCCTGCGACATCAGGATAGCCTCAGAGAATGCCAGATTCTCCCTGGTGTTCATTAAGAGGGGGATCGTCCCCGACACCGGGTCAACTTACTTCCTGCCACGACTGGTGGGCACCGGCCATGCCTGCGAGCTAGCCTTCACCGGCGACCCGATAGATGCCAAGGAGGCGGAGCGGATAGGGTTGGTGAACAGGGTTGTGCCCCACGACCAGCTCATGACCGCAACCATGGAACTGGCGACCAGGATTGCCAAAGGGCCGCCCATCACCATCAGGCTGACCAAGGCTGCCATATACAAGGGGCTGGATGCCGATCTCTTGTCCCACATGCAGTATGAGCTTCTGGCAAATAGGATAGCCCTGGCAACAGAAGACTTCAAAGAGGGAATCGCCTCGTTCATAGAGAGAAGGGAAGCCCAATTTAAGGGTAGATGAAGAGCACAAGGGACAACAAAAGGGGAAAAACAACTATGACGCAGCTACAGAAACTATTCGAACCGATCAAGGTTGGAAATGTGGAGATCAAGAACAGGATAGCACAGGCGGTCTTTGGCGGCGGCTGCGGCTATGGGAAAGACGATATGGTGACAGACCGCCTGGTAAACTTCTTTGTCGAGAGGGCAAAGGGAGGCGCTGGACTGCTGATGGTTGGCACTGCACCACACCAAGAGGCTTTAATATTCAGCGGAAGTGGTGTGGGGATATACCACGATCGGTTTATCCCGGGCCTTAAGAGATTGACCGACGAGGTTCATAAGAGCGGGGCAAAGATTGGCACCCAGCTTATGTGCCGGCTGACGCTGCCCACCGGCCCCGGCGGGCAGCCTGAGTTTGTTGGACCCTCTGATGTCGTCGTCAATCCCCGTGGTGGACCCAAGCCCCGCCCGTTGACCGTTGAGGAGATAGGTCAGATAGTGGAGGAGCAAGGAGAGGGAGTCCGCCGGGCCAGGGAGGCCGGTTTCGATCTGGTGGAGTTCTTCGCCCTGGCAGGGAACCTGGTGAGCCAGTTCATGTCACCCTATACCAATAAGCGCACCGACGAATATGGGGGCAGTCATGAAAGGAGACTCAGATTCCTTATCGAGATCATCGAGTGCGCGCAGAGGAAGGCAGGCAGGGATTTCCCGTTGATTTGCAGGATATCGGGGCAGGAC
>DAOTXZ010000063.1:0-1712 GCA_034435115.1 Dehalococcoidia bacterium
GGATACGGCTATGGCAACCCATCGGTCAGCGCCGCGGCAGGGGTAGACACCGTGGGGAGCCATATAGGGATCGCGGTTCCCATTGCGGCAGGCGATGCGACCATTCACTATGTAATCCAGGATAACGGGGGCCAAAAAGCCAACCGCACCTTCCAACTGGGAGTTGTCAAGGAACACCCCCTTACCTGTCTTACGCCGATAGAGGAGGGCTCCGATAACGATTCCGGCCATTAGATAAGGGGAGATGTGATCAGGTTGGTTGTTTAGCAGGGGTAAGGGGTCGCGGTCAGGCCAGCCGGTGAGGTGGGAGAAGCCACCATAGGCTGCGCCCGCCGCTCCAAACCCGCCAAATCGGGCTAGGGGGCCGATTTGCCCCATCTGGGTGGTGGAGCAATAAATGATATCCGGTTTTATCTTTTTGCAGCCCTCGTAGTCCAGGTCCCAGGCAGCCATGGACCCTGGGGTCATGCTCTCAATAACGATATCGGCCCAGGCCACCAATCTCTTGGCTACCTCCCGCCCCTTAGCCATATTGAGGTCGAGGCTGATGCTATTCTTGTTGCTGTGATAGAACACACCGAAGGCGCCATGATTGATATCGGTAATGCCATCCTTAAAGGGCATCGCTGTTCTCAGCATATCGGGCCGGCGGTGACACTCAACACGAACCACGGTGGCCCCATGCGAGGCCAGCTCCCGGCCGATGGCAGGGCCAACAATCACCCAGGTGAATTCAACAACCTTTACTCCTTCAAGCACCTGCTTTGCCATTTTTCATCCTCCTCCTTGCTAGATAGCACCGTGGGCCTTTAGGAGAGCGAGCTGCTCCTTGGAGAGGCCTAACTCCTCCTCGTAGATCTCCTTGTTATGCTCCCCGATGAGGGGGGCGCGCCGCTGCGGCTTGTAAGGGGGAAGCGCGCTCCACTGGACGGGATATCCGGGATAAGTTATGGTCTCCCCCAGCTCGGGGTGCTCCACCTCCACCCAGAATCCCCTGGCTTTAAGCTGGGGGCTTTCCACCGTATCCTTGGCATCGCTCACCGGCAAAATGAGGACCTCCTCCACTGCTGCCCACTTGAGAAGCTCAGCCTTGGTTTTGGTGAGCAGGTATTCTTGCCAAAGCTCTTGAAGGCGGTCGAACCTTTCCTTAGGTATGGTGGAGGTATCGTGCCTCGTCCAATCGTAGTCCTTGAGCTCGAGCATCATTCCCTCACGGTTGGCCTTTTCTACTACCTTCCTTGTGGATTTGACCATGCCCGCCTGAGCCCCGCCCAGTAGCGGAGCGAAGACATATCCATCCTTGCAGCGATAATGGAGGCGCAGCATGAGCATCTCATGAGGCGTTGCTCGGGGATATATCACACTAGACCCCAGCCCGCGAAAGCTGAAATTCATAATATCCTGGACCACGATGACGGGGGGTGTGGCTAGAGCCACAGCTTGCTGGCAGGATATATCCACATGCTGTCCTTCCCCTGTCAGCTCCCGATGATAATGAGCCATCATAGAGCCCAGGAAACCGTGGAGACCTCCTAGGAAATAGACCTGGGGAGCGCCTATACGATTGGGTGGGCGGTCAAGCTCGCCGAACATGCGCACCAACCCCCCCATGGACATACCCACCAGGTCGGTGGTCTTATAGTGGGCATAGGGACCGGTCTGCCCGAAGGGGGTGATCGAGGTCATGATGACGCGGGGGTTTATCGCCTCTA
>DAOTXZ010000064.1:0-3838 GCA_034435115.1 Dehalococcoidia bacterium
GTCAGGAGGTCAGGGGCAGACAGGGGTTGACGGTTCTTGAGGTGGCAAGAGAGGCGGGAATCTACATTCCGTCTCTTTGTTATCACCCCGATCTTTCGGCGACCGGGGAATGTCGACTATGCATTGTCGAAGTCGAGGGCATGAGTTTCTTCCCCACCTCTTGCACCACCCCCGCCGCCGATGGCATGGTGGTTCGAACCGATACTGGTAAAATTAGGGAACTGAGACGTGTTATCCTGGAGCTTATCCTCGCTAAACATCCCCACGCCTGCCTCGTCTGCGACCGAAAGGATCAGTGCAAAGATTTCCATTTCTGCCAGCGAAAGGTAGCAGTTACCACCGGCTGCAGGTTCTGCCCCAAGGATGGGCGCTGCGAGCTACAAGAGGTTACCCAATACATCGGCATCGAAGAGGTGAGGCTCCCCTCAATCTATAAGGACCTCCCTGTGGAGCGGGGTGACCCCTTCTTTGACCGTGATTACAACCTTTGTATCCTCTGTGGTCGCTGTGTTCGAGCCTGTCACGAGATAAGGGGTGCCGGGGTGCTCTCATTCACCTACCGCGGGAGCCAGGCTCTGGTGGGGACTGTGTCCAGGCGTTCGCTAAAGGATGCTGGCTGTCAGTTCTGTGGTGCCTGCGTTGATGTCTGCCCCACTGGCGCCCTCGTTGAAAGGGCTAGTAAATGGGAGGGCTTGCCCGATCGCTCCGTTGCTACCATCTGCCCCTACTGCGGCGTCGGTTGCCAGTTGAGGCTTGAGGTCAAAGGAGAGAGGGTGATAAGATCAGTCCCGGATCGGGATAGCCCGGTGAATAAGGGACAGGCGTGTGCTAAGGGTCGCTTCGGGATCGCCGAGTTTGTCCACCACCCCGACCGTTTGACCGAACCATTGATCAGGCGTAACGGGAAACTCGAGGAGGCAACCTGGGAGGAGGCTCTGGATTTGGTTGCCCGAAGACTCGCCAATTACAAAGGGGATGAGGTTGCAGTTATCGCCTCAGCCAAGTGCACCAACGAGGACAACTATGTAATTCAGAAGTTTGCCCGTGCGATACTAAAGACAAACAATATTGACCACTGTGCCCGGCTATGCCATGCTCCTACCGTTGCTGGGCTAGCGCAGAGCTTCGGCAGTGGCGCCATGACCAACTCTATAAGTGAGATCGCAGATGCCTGCACAATCCTTGCCATCGGGACAAACACTACCGCAGCCCACCCGGTGATCTGGCTTGAGATAAAGAGGGCACTGGATAGAGGGGCAAAGCTGATAGTGGCTAACCCGCGGGAGATACCCCTCACCAATTTTGCCCACCTGTGGCTGAGGCAGCACCCGGGGACAGATGTCGCCCTCCTCATGGGCATGATGCGGGTGATAGTTGATGAGGGGCTTTTAGATCAGGTCTTTATAGACAAAAGATGTGAGAACTTCGATGCCTTCAGGGATTCGCTGGAAGGTTTTGACCTGGATTTCGTGGAGAGGATTACCGGGGTTTCTCAAGATAAGATAGTCAAGGCAGCCAGAGTCTATGCCACAGAAAAGCCCGCAACCATTCTCTATGCAATGGGGATAACCCAGCACTCCCATGGCACCGATAACGTGATTGCCATTGCAAACCTGGCTATGCTCACCGGAAATATTGGTAAGCCCTCCACCGGGGTAAATCCGTTAAGGGGTCACAATAATGTTCAGGGGGCTTGTGATATGGGGGCTCTCCCCAATGTCTACCCCGGGTATCAAAGGGTTGATGACCCCAGGGCGAGGGAGAAGTTTGAGAAGGCTTGGCGCTCGAGCCTGAGCCCGCATCCCGGGCTGACGCTTACCGAAATGTTCGAGGCAGCCGGGGAGGGGAAGATAAAGGCGATATATCTTGTTGGTGAGAATCCTGCCCTGAGCGATCCGGACATCAAACATGTTGAGGAGGCACTGGATAAGCTTGATTTCTTGGTGGTTCAGGATATATTTCTCTCCGAGACGGCGAGGTACGCCCATGTCGTTTTGCCAGGGGCTAGCTTTGCTGAGAAGGACGGAACCTTCACCAATACGGAGCGGCGGGTGCAGCGGGTAAGAAAGGCAGTCGAGCCGATAGGCAATTCCAGGGCTGACTGGTGGATAACCTGCCAGCTAGCAAAGAGGATGAATGGGAGAGGTTTTGATTTCGAACATCCGTCTCAGATAATGAGCGAGATCGCAAGCCTTACCCCAAGCTATGGTGGTATTTCCTACAAGCGCCTAGAGAGTGGGGGGCTCCAGTGGCCCTGTCCCACCCCAGACCATCCCGGGACCCCCATCCTTCACACCGGAAGTTTCGTTCGTGGCAAGGGGAGGTTCATGCCGCTGGAATACCGACCGCCCATGGAGATGCCCGATGGGAAGTATCCCTTGATTCTCACCACCGAGCGCAGCCCATACCAGTTCCATACCGGCACCATGAGCCGCAGGGTGAGGGGGCTTAACATATTGAGGGGGGAGGAGCTGGTGGAGATCAACCCTGAGGACGCCAGTGCCCTCGGGATCGCCGATGGCGATATGGTTAGGGTTATCTCCCGACGTGGGGTGGTGAGAGCAAGGGCGATGGTCACTGATGCCTCAGCCCCGGGGGTGGTCTCGATGAGCTTCCACTTCGCTGAAAGCCCGACAAACCTGCTCACCAATCCCGCCCTGGACCCTGTCTCAAAGATTACGGGGCTTAAGGTCTGTGCGGTGTGCGGTGAGGGTCGAGAAGGACAGCGGAGGCTAAATGTATAAGATATTGCTTAGAGAGAATTTGGTACCCAATATCCACCTCTTTAAGGTTGAGGCGCCGGCAGTGGCAAGGAAGGCACAGGCCGGTCAGTTTGTTATGGTGAGGGTGGATGAGAGGGGGGAGAGGATCCCGCTCACTATTGCTGACTGGGATCGTGATGAAGGCAGCATCACTATCGTCTTTATGGAGGTGGGCACCACAACCCGAAAGCTGGCCACCGTTAAAGCTGGGGACTCGATTGCTACCTTTGTTGGACCTTTAGGCAAGCCGAGTGAGATCGAGAGATTTGGCACAGTGGTCTGTGTCGCCGGCGGGTTTGCTATTGCCACCATAGTGCCTATTGCCCGTGCCCTGAAAGAGGTGGGAAACAGGGTCATCTCGATTATGGGGTTTCGCACCAAAGACCTCGTTTTCTGGGAGGATCGGCTGGGTAAGTTTAGCGATGAGATGATTGTAACCACGGATGATGGCTCATACAAACGCAAGGGGATGGTGACCCAGCCTCTAAAGGAGCTGCTGGAAATGGGGGAAAGGATTGACCGGGTAGTTGCCATCGGACCTACGGCGATGATGAAGTTTTGTGCCCAGACCACCCAGCCGTTTGGGGTGAAAACGATCGTGAGCCTCAACCCGATTATGGTTGATGGCACGGGGATGTGCGGCTGCTGCCGGGTATCGGTTGGTGGGGTGACCAAGTTTGCCTGTGTTGATGGGCCTGAGTTTAATGGGCATGAGGTAGATTGGAATCTCCTTCTGGCTAGGCGGAATATTTACCTAGATGAGGAGGCTCGATCTCTGAGAATCTGGAGTGCCAAAATTTCTCATGAATAGGTGGTGGTGAAAATGCCCAAGCTTGACCTAAGTTGGGTGCCGATGCCAAAGCAGGCTCCCGAGGTGAGGAGAAAAAACTTCAACGAGGTTGCCCTTGGATATACCCCGGAGCAGGCAATGGCTGAGGCGAATCGCTGTATCCAGTGCCCCAAGCGCCCCTGCGTTGGTGGCTGCCCGGTGGAGGTAGACATCCCGGATTTCATCAGGGCACTACGAGAAGGCGAGATGTGGGAGGCAGTCAGGATACTCAAGGGTAAGAATAGCC
>DAOTXZ010000065.1:0-14411 GCA_034435115.1 Dehalococcoidia bacterium
CCCCACTACCCGCCCCCAGAAAGATAGCATGCCCCGGAAAGGACTATTTACCCTTAAGCCCATCTTTTACCCCGGTCGTCGCCACCAGCGACTGCCTCTTCCTCAGTGACACTACTGAAGGTGCAGACCCTGTTCTTTGTAGCCTTTGCTTCGTAGAGGGCTTGGTCGGCACAAGAAATGATCTGTTCATCATCTTTACCATCCAGTGGATAGCTAGCTACCCCGATGCTCAGCGTGAGCCAGGGCTCAGGCTGAGCCTTCTCTATCAAACCTCTAAGCCGCTCGGCGGCGATAGCAGCATTTTGCTTGCTGGTATGAGGCATAACGATGACGAACTCCTCACCGCCATACCTAGCTACGATATCGCTCGCCCTGGTCGATCTCCTCAGCGTTCTAGCGATCAGCTTCAGGGCTTGGTCTCCAGCAAGGTGACCGTAGGTATCGTTGTATTTCTTGAAGTTGTCGATATCTATCATCAGCAATGCCACTTCGTAGGAATATCTGCCCGCCTGTGCGATCTCACGGGCAAAGAGCTCCCGAAAATAGCGGTGGTTATAAAGCTCGGTGAGGCTATCCACCATTGAGAGTGCACGATAGCGTTCCTTGCTCCGTCTCTCCCAGGCAAGGTGTTCTTTCCTTGCCATCCTCAGGCGCTGCTTGCTCAGTGCCTCATCCACGGCGACAATCACTTCATCCATAGCCAGTGGCTTCACCACATAGGCAAATGCCCCCTCGCGCAACGCCTTTATGGAGCTTTCAAGCGTGGCATGGCCGGTGACGATGATACCCTCTGTGTCTGGATGCATCTCCTTAAGCAACCGAAGTAGCTCGGTGCCCTCCATATCTGGGAGTCTTATGTCAAGAAGTGCTACATTGAAAAACCTGCCCTGAAGTTTTTCCACTGCCTCTTTCCCACTCAGGGCAGTTTCCACCAAATAGCCCCTCTCCATAAATATGTCAGCAGCCGTCTCACACAAAAGCGCATCATCATCGACTATCAGGAGACTGATTTCCTGAGCCATTTTATTCACTCCTTAAACCGTTTGGTGAGGTCACCGTGAAGCCTACCCCTCCTAACGCGCTCAACGAGTTTCACCACCGTTTGCAGGTCAAAAGGCTTATAGAGGCAGGTATAGATGCTACTGGCTATCGCCTCCTTCACAAGCTCTGCCGTCTCAAAGCGATAGCCGGTCATCATGATGGCTACCGCTTCGGGGTTGATCTCCTTAAGAGCAAGGTAGGTCTGGAGACCATTTATGGAGGGCAGCTTAACATCGATAAAAAAGAGATCATAGCTTTGCCCCCTCGCCATCTCTATTGCCTCCACACCATCGCCTGCGGTGGATACATCATAACCATACCTCTCCAGGGCGTCCTTCAGCGTCTGGCACAGGTAGCGGTCATCGTCGATCACCATGATGGATGTTCTCCCCTTACAAGCTCGATGAGCCTGATCAATTCGCCCATATCAATAGGCTTGTAGAGAACAGTAGAAGCCCCTTCTTCAAGCGCCTCCCTGACCAGCTCCTCCACAGAATAGGCGGTCATCATAATCACGCTCGTCTTGGGAATTATCCTCTTGATCTCCTTGTAAGTTTCCACCCCGTTCATCCCCTCCATCTTTATGTCCATAAGGATGACATCAAATTCAATCTCCCTTGCCTTCTCGACCGCCTTAAATCCGTTTTCGGCAAACTCAACCCGGTATCCCCAAGCGCTCAGGACGTCTGAGGTGGTTTCACACATGCCAATATCATCATCGACTATGAGCACGCTGGCTCGCTTGCTCACTGGCTTTCTCCCCGACAGGTAGCGTGATGGTAAATGTTGTCCCCCTCCCCACCTCACTCCCCACCTCAATGGTGCCCCCGTGTCTCTCCACAATGGACTTCGATACTGTGAGCCCCAAACCGACCCCTTTCGCCTTGGTAGTAAATAAAGGGTCGAAGATCTTTGCCTGAACCTCCTCCGGGATGCCCACCCCCGTATCGGTGAACTGAACCTCGATAGCTTTGTCCCGGGCAATGCTGCGGATTATAAGTCTACCCCCCTCTGGCATCGCCTGGAAGGCGTTTGAGAGTAGGTTCAAAAAGACCTGCTGCATTTGGTCGCTATCCACCATTGGTCTTGGCAGATTCTCCCCCAGCTCGCGAACCACCTCCACACCCTGCGGTATGGCTGACCTCAAAAGCGCCTGCTCAATAATGGAGTTTATATTCGCTTCCATAAGGACGGGCTCCCTCGGGCGGGAGAAGTCCAGAAGGTCGGCGATGATCTTGTTGGAGGTGGCAACCTCTCTTCCTATAATATCCAGGTGCTTTTTCACCTTCTCATCGGCGTCGGCAAGCTTCATCTTAAGAAAATAGGTTGAGTTGCTGATCACACCTAATGGGTTTCTGAGCTCATGCCCCACCGTCGAGGCTAGCTGCCCGATGGCAGCGAGTCTCTCCGATTTGATCAGCCTTTGCTGATATTCTTCCCTCTCCTGCTCCAGCCTCTTTCTTTGGGTAATATCCCTGAATATCACCGTGGTTCCAACTACATTGCCCTTCTGGTCTTTGAGAGCCGCTAGGGTAAGCTCAATGGGGAACCTGGTCCCATCCTTCCTCAGCCTCTCTGTCTCATAAATCTGGACATAGCCCTTTTCCTTGGCTTCTTTCAGGCACCGCCTCGCCTCCTCGAGCAAATCATCAGGCACCACCATTCTGAGCTTCTTACCAACTACCTCCTCTGCTTTGAAGCCAAGGATTCTCTCCGCCTGTTCATTCCACAACTGGACTTTATTATCTATGTCGTAAACGACAATGCCGTCGCCGGCATGCTCAAATACGGCTCTGTATCTCTCCTCAGATGCCACAAGCTCTCTGGTCCTCTCGATAACCCTCTGCTCCAGCTCCTCCCTCGCTCGCTCCAGCGCCTCCTCAGCCCGCTTTCGCTCGGTGATGTCCCTGAAGAGCACCGAAACTGCTGTCTTTCCCTCATATTTGACCTCGCGCAGGCTGATCTCAGCCGGAAGCCTTTTCCCCTCCTTTGTCATCAATATCGTCTCATACCTATCGGCTATACCTTCGCCGCTCATACTTTTTTTGAATACCTCCATCGCCATTTCCATCCGCTCCGGTGCCACGAACTCGGTGAATTCCCTCCTTATCACCTCTTCAGGGGTGTAGCCAAGCATCTCGGCAGCCCTAGAATTGGCAAAGATAACCGTTCCCTTTCGCAACACGACGTACCCGTCGGCGATGTCCTCGACCAACTGTCGGTACAAGGCGAGAAGTTGCTCCCCTTTCTCCACCGCATTAGCTCCCGACATTATGCCCCCGATACAATAAAAATGCTCCTCGGCGGGTTACCCCCCGAAGAGCATTCCTATTCCCTCAAACCTAGTGGCAACCCAGCCGTCATAGTTCGAAATCGAACTTTAGACCTGTGGCTTTGCGCCCCCGCCTTTCAGCGGGTTTGCCTTTTTCACCAATTTAATTGTAGTTTTCTCGGCTAGACCCTCCTCCATGCCAAACTAGTATGTTATCATAATGATATAGCACAATACAGGTATTGTCAATGGGCGATATGGATAATGATGACCATGATGGATATTAATAATATGATTATAGCCAGGGAGGGCCATATGGAAGTGATGCAGGCAATAAAGGAGAGGAGGAGTATTCGCCGCTACACGGATGCCCCAGTAAGCGACAAAGACCTCGAGACTGTCCTCGAGGCTGCCCGCTGGGCGCCATCGTGGGCAAACAACCAGTGCTGGAGATTCATAATAGTTAGAGACCCTGAAATAAAGGAGAGGATTGCCAATACGCTCCCCCCAGATAACCGGGCGCTCACGGCAATAAGAACCGCACCAATACTAATCGTGGTATGTGCCAAGATCGGCAGATCGGGATATATACGCGGCGAACAGGTAAGAGAACAGGGTGATTACTGGTTTATGTTCGATGTTGGCCTCGCCATGCAGAACCTGACGCTTGCCGCCCATTCCCTGGGATTGGGCACGGTGCATGTGGGGTGGTTTGATGCCAAAAGGGTCCGCGAGATTCTGGGGGTTCCCGAGGGAACAGCAGTGGTGGAGATAACCCCCCTCGGCTACCCCGATGAGCGGCCAATAGCGCCGAGGAGAAGGGAGCTTTCTGAAATTGTATTCCATGAGAGGTATGGGGAGGGTCGCCGTGAGATACCATAAGCCCTACCATCCATGCAGCGCTTAAGAATTCGTCGCCTTCTGGGAGAGTTTCTACAAGAGCAAGATCCCTGATGAGGTCTACGAGGATAATCTGAACCGGAAGGGCGAACTATCTGAAGCGAACATCGATGTCCTGTGGAGATGGAAGAACGAGCGATATGGCACCCCGCTTGTAAATCCCGCCAGAAGAATCCTTTTCCAAGCCCTTAAGGAGAGCTATCCCCGCAAAAGGCGCTCGATCGTGCCCTGGGGGCATTTGGCAGGCATCCCAAAGGGCTGCATTGAGGGGACAGCCCGATTCCCATAAGCTGAGCGGCGTTGACAACACCCACTAGCCAGTGTATTCTATAAAATCAAACCCAGCTATTTTGGCATCAAAAGGAGGAATAAGTGGTCAAAAGTAAGATCATCACCAATGCACTAAGAGAGAAAAGGACATACCTGACAGAAATAGAATCCAAACAACTGATAGCCGAGGCAGGGATAGGCACCACTCTGATAAAGCTCGCCAGATCAAAGGAGGAGGCGATTTCGATTAGCAAAGAGATCGGCTTCCCCGTGGTGCTCAAGATACACTCCCCTGATGTGATCCATAAAAGCGATGTCGGGGGGGTGAAGCTGGGACTTAAGAGTGAAGATGAGGTTGGGAAAGCTTATGATGAGATCGTCGCCTCGGTAAAGCGGAGCCAGCCTGATGCCCGAATTGAAGGGGTTACGGTCCAGAACATGGCAAGACCGGGCATCGAGGTGATTATCGGCATGACCAAAGACCCGCAGTTTGGGCCCGTTATTATGTTCGGCCTCGGCGGGATTCTGGTGGAGATCCTCAAGGATGTCTCCTTCAGGATTGTCCCCTTGACCAGGAGGGATGCCAGGGAAATGATTAGAGAGATAAAGGGCTACCCCCTGCTTGAGGGCTACCGGGGGCAGGAGCCCGCTGATATTGCATTTCTGGAGGATATGATCCTGAAGGTCTCCGATTTTGTTGATCGAAATCCAGAGATAAAGGAACTCGACCTCAACCCCATTTTTGCCTATAAGGATGGTGCCCTGGCTGTTGATGCCAGGATAATTCTAGAAGCAGAGGGCAAGGTTTGAGCCAGGATATCAAAAAGAAACTGGACAGGGTTTTTAATCCCCGCACCGTGGCGGTGGTGGGGGATAAGCAGATGAATAACTACATGTGGCTCAGGAATATGACTTCCTTCAGGGGGAAGGCATACTCAGTCCAGATCGACCCCAACGAGATCCCCGGGATAGAGGCGCTTGGGTTCGACAACTATTATAGCCTCTTAGACATCCCGGAGCCGATAGATTATGTCATTGTTGCCGTTCCCCGGGAAGTTGCCCCCAAGATTATCGCCGATTGCATCAAAAAACAAGTGGGCGGAGTGACCCTATTCACCGCAGGGTTTGCCGAGACCGGAACCGAGGATGGGATAAGACTTCAGAAACGGATCACCGACATGGCCAAGGAGGCCGGACTCAGCCTTATCGGACCAAATTGTATGGGCATCTTTAACCCAAAAATCGGGCTCAGGAACGGTTTTAACCAGTATTACGGGGAAGGTGGGCCGGTGGGTTTTGTCTCCCAGAGCGGCACCCACTCAATATGGTTTAGCCTTGTAGGGGCCCTCCACGGGATAAAGATCAGCAAATCGGTGAGCTATGGAAACGCTGTAGTCCTTGATAGCACTGATTACCTTGAGTATCTCGCCCAAGACGAGGAGACCAAAGTAATCGGCATGTATATAGAGGGGGTAAAGGATGGGCGGAGGTTCTTCAAACTCCTCAGGGAGGTCACCCCCAAAAAGCCGGTTCTCATCTGGAAGGGGGGGCAAACCGAGGAAGGGCAACGGGCAACGGCTTCCCATACCGCTTCGCTTGCCGAGTCGCCAGTTATCTGGGAGGCACTAATAAAGCAGTGTGGAGCGATAAAGGTTGATAGCCTCGATGAGATGGTTGATGTCACAAAGGCGCTTCTCTACCTCAAGCCAACCACAGGGAATCGGGTGGGGCTTATCGCCATGACCGGGGGGCAATCGGTGGTTATCACTGATACCTTCGCCAAAGCTGGCTTACGTGTCCCTCTCCTAACCGAGGCCTCCTACAGGGAATTCGCCTCCTTTTTCAATATCATCGGCTCAAGCTACCGAAACCCCCTGGATATAAGCTCGAATTTCGGCTCGGTGGAGCTCCTCATGAGAATGGTGGATATCCTAGGTAGAGATGAGAATATCGACTCAGTTGTTCTAGAACTATCCATGGCGTTCCTAGCCATAATAAGGCAACGCGCTGAGAAATTCCTCGATGACCTCCTCGATGCCTTAACCAATTTCAAGGATAGGTCAGAAAAACCCTTCCTCACCATCTTAATCCCCGGCCCTGAAGAAACGGCGGCACTGGAGACAAGGGCAAGACTTGTGGAAAGGGGGATAGCCTGCTTCCCAGACTTTGCCCGGGGTGCCAATGCCCTGAGGAAGGTGATTGACTATTACTGTTTTCATAGCACTTCTGGTGAACTCAGCCATGGGGAAAAGGAATTATAGACATCGGGAACCAAAGAAGCCAAAGAAGGATGCAAAGAAGAGGAGGAGTCCTATCCTCCCCACTCCGGTGACTGTTGAGGTAATTAAAAAGGGCAAAAAGCCTGCTGAGGAACAGTGAAGATGGCAGCCTACCAGAAGCTGTATCAGACCGGCGAGCTAAAGGAGCGTATCCAGCTTGCCAGAGAGATCATGAGAAACTGCCATCTCTGCCCCCATCGCTGCGGCGTCAATCGGCTTGAGGGGGAGACCGCTAAATGCCGTACCGCTAGCCAGGCAGTCGTCTCAAGCTACGGACCCCACTTTGGGGAGGAGGCTCCCCTTGTGGGCAGGTACGGCTCAGGGACGATATTCTTCACTTGGTGCAACCTTAGGTGTGTCTTCTGCCAGAACTATACTATTAGCCAGCAGGGCGAGGGGAGACCGGTCTCAAAGGGGGAGCTGGCCAGGATAATGCTCTCCCTCGAGCAGAGGGGATGCCACAACATAAACCTGGTGACTCCCACTCATGTTGTGCCCCAGATCCTCGAAGCGCTAGAGATCGCCGCAGGACTGGGTCTTTCGATTCCCCTGGTCTATAACTGCGGAGGATATGAATCGGTAGAGACATTAAAGCTTCTTGACGGTGTAGTCGATATCTACATGCCAGATATGAAATACTCCGATGAGCGGATTGCCCGAAGATTTTCCGGGGTTAAGAATTATCCTGAAGTAAATAGGGCAGCCATTAAGGAGATGCATCGGCAGGTTGGCGACCTCGAGATAGACGAGCGAGGGATAGCAACCAGAGGGCTTCTGGTGCGCCACCTGGTATTACCGAATGGGCTTGCCGGAACCCCTCATGTTGTCCGCTTTCTCGCCGAGGAGATTTCCAAAAACACCTACCTCAATGTGATGGCTCAATATTACCCAGCTAATAGGGCCTTCAAAATCCCCGCCCTATCACGACCGCTCCTCAAACAAGAATTCATTGAGGCAGTAAACATCGCCAGGGAGCACGGCCTGGAAAGGCTCGATGGGATAAGAACCCGTAGCGTGATAAGGCCTATCTAGACTATAACACCTTTGAAGCGGCAAATGCCCGAGCAGGCGAGTCTTCGTGCAGTAATTTATGGCTTTGTCCAGGGGGTCTTTTTCCGCTCGTTCACCACACGTCATGCCAGAGCCCTCGGCTTAACAGGATATGTAAGAAACCTGCCTGGTGGGAGGGCAGTGGAGGTAGTCGCCGAAGGGGAAACGGAGAGACTTGAGGAGCTATTAAAGCACCTCGAGGTCGGTCCACCGGGGGCAAGGGTGGAGAGGGTGGAGGTGGAATGGTCAAAATATGAGGGGGCATTCTCCCGCTTCGAGGTAAAATACTGAAGCCAGCTATTTGAGATGGAAGCAGACTTCGAGAGCAAGTCCATAAAGGTAGATGGCCTAAATATTCGCTATATAACTGCAGGGGAGAGAGGTTCGCCGGTTCTCCTCCTCCACGGCGGAGGCACTGACTCAGCGCTCCTCTCGTGGAGGCTCAGCATCGGCCGTATTTCCCAGAGCCACCGGGTCTTTGCCCCTGACTTGCCGGGATATGGGGAGAGCGATAAGCCAAAAGTAAAATATACCAATGAGTACTACGTTGACTTTCTGGGCAAGATAATGGACGCC
Source organism: Dehalococcoidia bacterium (assembly GCA_034435115.1). Classification (GTDB taxonomy): domain Bacteria; phylum Chloroflexota; class Dehalococcoidia; order E44-bin15; family DAOWNJ01; genus DAOTXZ01. The sequence continues at coordinate 8,389 of DAOTXZ010000065.1, forward strand.
CTGAAGCTGGAGAGGGCGAGCCTTGTTGGCATCTCTATGGGGGGAGGGATCTCCCTGGGCTTCACCCTCAAGTCACCAGAGAGGGTTGATAAGCTTGTCCTGGTGGATAGCTACGGGCTGGGCAGGGAAATCCCTGGCGGAGTGAGGTCATACCTGCTTGTGCACCTTCCCCTTTTACTGGAGATGGCATGGATGATGGAAAGACAGAGCCGTTGGGTGGCGAGGTGGAGCCTGAGGTGGATCTTCTATAATCCTCAAACTGTTACCGACGAACTTGTAGATGAGATCTGGCAACTGATGAAAAAGCCCGGGGTGGGAAGGGCCTTTGCCTCTTTTCAGAGGAGCGAAGTCCGATGGGGTGGTGTTAACACTGACTTCGTTGATAGGCTTCATGAGATCACTGTGGCGACGCTGATCCTCCACGGCGCTGAGGATAGTCTGGTGCCCGTTTCCTGGGCGGAGAGGGCTCACCGGTTGATCAAGGGCTCCGAGTTACACATTTTCCCAGAATGCGGCCATTGGCCTCCGCGAGAGAAGACAGAAGAATTTAATCGAGTCGTCCTGGAGTTCCTGGCGAAGTGAAGCTGTCAGATAACTGGGGCGCTATCCAAGCTCCGCTTGGATAGCGCCCCACCCCCAATGTGCCAGAGCAAGCCCACCAGGGTTCCCTATTTTTATGTAATTAACTCAACCCTCACCTCGACCAACTAAAGCCAGACATGGGAGCCGTTTTTGCTACTTGGGCTCATCTGCCAGCAGATCGCGGACGTTCGGGTCCCCCAACCATAGCCCCAACACCTCCGGGTCCACCATGTGGGCAAGCCCCATCAATACCGTTTCCCTCGCCGCTTTTCTCTCCTCTGCCGTTAGCATCTGGGTCTCCCTGACCGCTGTAACTACCCCTTCCCTCATCATAGTCCTCCCTCACTTAAAGAAGCTCCCCCCGCACAGGATATCCCTGCTCGCCATAGTCAAATAGCTCGCCAACGAACAGACACTATCCTGGCTGGTATTTCCCTACCGAGCCCTTGCTGCTACAGGTTCCCTTTCAAACTTGGCAGCAAACTCCTCACTCACCTCGGCAGCCCACGCATATAGCTGCATCTCCGGAGGCAGAGTGGCAATTGCCACAGCAATCCTCTCCTGCTCCTCCCTTGGCAGCTTCTCGATTATCTCATAAAACTTAGTCATCTCGCACCTCCCTTTAACCCCTACTATTTCATTTTGTTGTAATTATTATAACAAATCGTTGCAGCTTTGTCAATACCCCGGTTGCTTTTTTTGCCGATTTGTGGTAAAATTTTTGACAATTTGTTATTGAAAGTAGGTGTTGGTCACCATTATGCGGGATAAGTACATCGGCAGGCAAATCCAGCGGGCAAGGGAAGAGGCCGGGCTCTCGCAGGGAGAGCTAGCGGCAAGGATTGGCTGCACCCAGTCAGCCCTCTCAAACTACGAGCTTGGGAAAAGAAAGCTCAGTCTGATCAACTTGGTGCAAATCGCGCGGGCTCTTAACAAACCACTTAGGTATTTCACTGGCCCGACTGGCGAGACCGAACAGGAAGAGCAGGGAATTCACCTGCTAGAAGATCGGAGGCTAAGGGATATCCTTCTGGAGGCTGCCGAACTGCCGGCAGCAGAGCAGGAAGCCATTTTGAGATACATAAGACAGAGAAAGGCAGCACTCTACATAGATGAGTCTAGCATCTGGCTCGCCTGGGGGGGGATTCAGCTAGATAACTCTAGTCATCCCCCCCAAAAGATGAGGCGTTGAGAGTTTTGACCAGCAATCGTTTCTGCCTATCCCCCCAAAGTAATGGCTAAAACTTTAGTTCTTCCCTGACCTGCCCGATCAAGCGGAGATACCTGGTCTCCACCCCGGCCACTTTCGATGCCTCTAAATCGACCTCGTAGGGCTCGCCAACAAAGATCTTTCCATATTCCTCAGCCTGCCCCTGGAGTAGATCCCCCTCGCCAATGAGCCTCTTACGGCCGTCGATGATGCCCAGATCGAAGGGCAAGGTGAAATAGAGGTCAGCAGCAATATCCTCCCTCCGCAAGCTTTGGAGAACCCTGCCCTGATACTTCGCCGCTGGCAGTAAACCGATGAGGTTCTCTATGCTGAAGCTACCACTCCCCTCAAGTATCCTGAATGGAGCGATGCTTATCAGATAATCACAGGACAGGACGATATTGGGCACCCAGACAGTGGGCAGGGCAAACGGTTTTGCCAAGGGGTTCTCCACCTCAACCCAGACACAATCTTTCACATCCAATCTATGCACTCGTGGGAAGTCGTAGCCAAGGCTACGATATATTGGATATACCGATTCCCCCTCCTGGTTCCCCTCAAGGAGGATTATGTCGGCATCGCTAACCTGGCGAATGCCACTTATCACCGCCTCCAAGGTCTCTTTGCTCGTGGTTATCGGATGCGGCAGCGGATGGACAGCACTTGGCTTTAAAAGAACCCGCCTTGCCCTTGCCACCTCTGGTGGCGAACGAAAGACAAAATCTCGTGCGTCAAAAATCACCGCTCCACCCCCCTCCCATGCCAATTTCATGCCCTCCTAATTGAAATATCCAGAGCCCTCACATCCCCAACGCCCTTCAGCGCCGAGACCATGCCAAGCAGGGTTTTAATAATGAAATCCTTGACAAAGGGATTGAGGTCTATCGGACAGCCGTTTATGAAGAGAACCACGTCATCTCCACGTGGTTGGAGAAACCTCTCCTCTATCAAATCAGCCAATCCCCTGACATCATCCGAGGAATACTGAGGCAGCGCCAGATCTAGGGATTCGTCGGTGGAAACGGCGAGAAGCTCCTGTGGGGAACACAAAAGGTCTGGTCCCAGTTCCCCTCGGTGCACCTCGATCTTGGGGGCGCCTTCTCCCCGGAATCCCTCAGTGAGGATAAGGTCAAAATCCACCCCGATGAGGCGGGAGAGCTCGTCAAGGCTCAAGTCATGTTCTGTCCGCTTGATAAGGGCGACCTTTTGCGGTGAGCTCATAAGCACAGCATCGCTTCCCGCCTGGGCGAGTCGCCAGCTATCCTTCCCAGGCTCATCCAGCTCAAAGCCCTGGGGTATATGCTTAATGGTAGCGAGCCTATAGCCCCGCCCCTTGAGCTCTGAGAGCAAACGCTCAAGGAGCGTGGTCTTCCCCGCCTTTGATTTACCAACTATAGAGAGAATCGGAGGCATACTTCGTCTCCTTTCACCCCCACTCACGTTCCTCGTCCCAATCCAGCATGAGAACCTCAACCTGATCCCCCTCTTTGACCACCTCCACATCCTCAGAAACTACCACCAGCCCATTTGCTCGTGCCATAGAGGTGAGGATCCCCGAGCCCTGGGGGCCAGTGAGCCTAGCGAAGTAGTGGTCATCGCGCTTGGTAACTATTGCCCGGGCGAAGGTGCGCCGCCTGTCCCTGTTTTCGATTCGGCTCTCCATAGTCGCCATAATTTTGGGCTTTGAGAGGTTCGTCTTCCCAAGCATCTTAAGAATGGCAGGACGAGCGAAAAGCTCGAAGGTAATCATGGAGCTCACCGGGTTTCCCGGTAACCCAAGATGGGGCACCCTTCTCCCCCTCTGCTTGAAAACACCAAAGGCTAGCGGCTTGCCGGGCTTCATTCGCACCGTCCAAAAATTGATCTCGCCCATCTTCGCTAGGACATCTTTCACCACGTCATATTCCCCTGTGGAAACCCCACCGGAGGTTATGAGCAGATCCGAATCAAGGCCCTTTTCGACCTTCTCCAACAGTTCATCAATGCTATCACGGGCAATGCCCAGGATCTTCGGAATACCTCCATATCTTTGAGCCTGGGCGGCGAGGCTAAAGGTATTGCTATTATATATCCTGCCCGGGCAAAGCGGCTCGCCAATGTCCATTAGCTCATCCCCGGTGGCCAGGATGCCAACGACGGGGCGGCGAATAACAGGCACCCTTGCCCTCCCAAGCGAGGCCAGAACCCCAATCTCCTGAGGGCGGATGGTTGTCCCCTTCCTTAAGACCAGCTCTCCTTTCGATATGTCCTCACCCGCCCGCCGGATGTTTTGCCCCTTCGCCGCCTCGCGCAATATGCCGATCTCAGTAAATGGGCGCTCTCTTCGCATCGCCTCATCGGTATACTCAAATGGCACCACGGTATCGGCACCTCGGGGCACCGGTGCCCCAGTCATGATGCGAATTGCAGCGCCGGGCTCCACCTCCATTTCAGTTACCAAACCAGCGGCAACCTCGCCGATTACCCGTAGCACCATGGGAGTGGAAGGGCTTGCGCCGATAGTGCTCTCCGCCCGCACCGCATAGCCATCCATAGCCGAGTTATCGAGGGGAGGGATATCTATTTGGGAATAGATGTCCTCGGCGAGAACCTGCCCCAGGCTCTCCAGGATGGGTTTTTCCTCTGCCTCCAGAACATCGAAATAGCTCAGAATTCTCTCTAAAGCTTCCTCAACGCTGATCATGGGGCACCCTTTTTGCGAGCACCCTCGCCCTCTCCAGATCGGCCTCAGTGTTTATATTGAAAAAGCTAAGGTGCTCCGGGTCAAACCTGTTCACCTCCCCCTCCTCGACATACCTAACGTTTGCCTCATCGAGGAAGCCAGTGACCCTGAGATCTCCCTGCTTGAGCCTTCGCTCTATGAGGATGAGGCAATTCTTGGAATAAACGGCATGAAGCGGCTCCAGCCCCTCTCTGAGTCGGGGAACAACGGCATCAAAGGATGGGGAAAGCCCGATCATATAGCGAAGCAGGGACAGGTTCAAGAAAGGCATGTCACAGGCAACGACAAGATTATGGAAAGAATCAGAGCTAACAAGTCCTGAATAGATACCCACCAGAGCCCCTCCACCGGGGCGAACATCGACCACCCTTTTTGCCCTGGGGGTGAGATTCAAACTCAGTTGCCCCTCGGATACTACTACAAGAACCTCACTGCTGAGGGAGGCAACCAGGCTGATAACGCGCTCGATGAGGCTCTCCCCGTCAATTTTCTCCGATGCCTTGTCCTGCCCCAGTCGTGAGCTCTTGCCACCGGCAAGAACAATCGATGTCATGCCACAAGCCTTCTAGTTATTATTTTACCACACCATCAGCATGTCAGATAGAGGCATGTATCGGAGATTGCTGAAAGGATTTTGTCTGGGGTCTTGGCGGTCAGGCCCTGAGTGTGGCTCCCAGCTTGCGCCCCAAGCAGCTTATGATCTCCTGTTGTATCTTATTCACCTCTTCGACGGTGAGGGTACGGCTTGGGGATTGATAGACGATTCTATAGGCAAGCGATTTTTTGCCCGGGGGAACCTGCTCACCGGTGTAGACATCGAAGAGCTTGACCTGGCTAACCAGTGGAAAGCTCTGAATAATCTGCTGCACCCTCGCCGAGGACAGTCCTTTATCAACCACCAAAGCGATATCTCGAACGGTGCTGGGGAAGCGAGGCAATGGAGTGTACCGGCGAACCACCATAGCATAAGGGAGTAGCTTGCGAAGCTCGAGCTCGAAAAGAAATGCTGCCCGCCGGATGTCAAAACTCTCCAATATTTTGGGATGCACCTCCCCCACCACACCCACTCTACCCCCATCGACAAAAATGCCTGCCGTTCTACCTGGGCAGAGGATATCATCCTCACAAACTTCAAAGCTCGCCCCGACCCCCAGCCTGCTGAGAAGCATCTCCACAATCCCCTTAGCGTCGAAGAAATCACTCCCCTCTCCCTCGCCAAGCCATGAGGAGGGGGTTCGCGGCCCGCTAATTAATCCGGTGACCACCTCCCTCTCCTCAGGCAGGTCATCCTCCCGGGACAGGAATACCTTTCCAACCTCAAATAGCCTGATACCCCCTTCCTCGTGTTTCTCATTGGAGGAGAGGGCTTGAAGAAGCCCGGGGCGCAGGGTGGTGCGAAGGTATTCCTGCTCCGATGTCATCGGATTGGCGACCCTGATGGGGGGGTGGGGGGTGGCAACCCTCTCTAGCATTCTTAGACTGACTAAGGAATAGGTGATCACCTCCTGC
>DAOTXZ010000066.1:0-2638 GCA_034435115.1 Dehalococcoidia bacterium
GTCCTTTATCCCGACCCTTTTTCTTACGGGGCTCTTCCCCCTTCTGACCAGAACCGGTGTTATAAAAACCGTTACCGAGACGCGGGAGGTTGAGAGGCTGGTGTTATAAGCTGGATTAGGCAGTTACGTCTCTTCTCCGGAAGCGCAGGCGATGCCTAGCCGCTGCTTCACTCCAAAGATAGGGATAGAAACGGGGGGTTCCCCATCAAGACCCCGACCCTGGGCAGGATACTAGCCAAGTTATATAGATTTCACAAAAAATGTCAATGCTCTCTCACAGCCCTTTATCCGCGATATAGGCAGCCAGGTCAGCAACGCGACAACTGTAGCCCCACTCGTTATCATACCAGGCAAGCACCTTCACCATGTTGCCCCCGATGACCATGGTTGAAGGGGCATCGATAATACAGCTTGCCGGATTCCCCTTAAAATCGCTGCTCACCAGTTCCTCCTCACAATACTCCATGATCCCTTCAAGTTTTCCCTCAGCGGCAGCCTTAAAGGCATGATTGACATCCTCGGCAGTGACCCCCCTTTCCAGGGTAGCGACGAAGTCCACGAGGGACACCGTGGGGACGGGGACCCTGAAGGCAACCCCGTGGATCCTCCCCTTGAGCTCGGGGATAACCTCGGCAACCGCCCTGGCGGCACCGGTGGTGGTGGGGACAATGTTCATCGCCGCCGCCCTGGCGCGGCGCAAATCCCTGTGAAACATGTCCAGAATCCTCTGGTCATTGGTATAGGCGTGAATGGTGGACATGAGCCCCTTCTCAACGCCAAAGCTTTCATGAAGGACCTTGACCAGCGGGGCAACACAATTCGTGGTGCAGGAGGCATTGGATATGATCTGGTGCTTTTTGGGGTCATATTTGTCCTCGTTGACACCGAGGACTATGGTGATGTCCTCCCCTCTAGCTGGTGCCGTGATGATCACCTTCTTTGCGCCACCCTGGAGGTGAGCAGCGGCTCTTGCGGCATCGGTGAAGACGCCGGTTGACTCCACCACCACCTCCACCCCGTAGTCTCGCCACGGGATCTTCGCCGGGTCACGCTCTGAGAGCACCTTTACCTTTTTCCCATCGACGATGATAGAGTCCTCGGTATACTCCACCACTCCGGGATAGGCACCATAGTTTGAGTCATATCTCAGGAGATGGGCATTTGTTTTGGTATCTGTCAGGTCATTGATGGCTGCCACCTCAAGCCTCCCCTCGTGGTTTTCATTGATCGCCCTGAGGGCCTGTCGCCCGATCCTGCCGAAGCCATTGATGCCGATCTTGGTTGTCATATCCTTTCCTCCCAAAAGTTTAGCCTTTATATGGCGAAAGCGCGGGCCGAGACACGCCCCCTCCGCCTCAGCATATCGAGAAACGCCTCCACCCGCGTCCTTACATGGTGAGTGAGCAAGTAGTCCGTATTCCCCTCAAGGGTTAGAACTGGCACATCAAGGGCAGCCCGAATGATTATATCGCCAATGCCCCGATGACAGAAGGCCTGAACATAGTGGATCACCCCATCGACCTTGCGGCGACGCAGCTCAAGCCTTATATCCTGGAGGCGACCGAATATGGAGTATGGATAGGTATAGTTGGAATACTGCTCGGCAAGGGATTCCGCCTCACCAGGCATAGAGAACTGACGCTGTATCTCGTTGAAGACCGCTCTCGCTCCATTCTGCTCAAGCGTGCGATAAAGGTCCCTGGCGAAGACCGGGGGGACGCCAATATAGCCGATCCGGAGCATATCCTGAGGATAGGGCTTCCGATTTCGGCTTTCGGTGATAAGCTCACCCAACTGACGTTCATATTCCGAGTAATCGCCGTTGAAATCGGAGGTGGAGACAAGCCAGAGGTGGTTCTCCCAACCACTTACGAGGCCTTCCCGCCAGGTGAGCTCGTCGAGCTCATGGGCAAGCTGCCTCACCCTTTTGAGGTTTTCCCGCACCCTTTCTGCTTCATCTAATGTTGTGCCCAGCCTCTCAGCAAGGGACTCCAGCTTCTGCCTCATCTGAACCGCGTCGGGGTGATCGGGATAGGCAAAGGGGATGACATTAAGCCCCCGGAGCCTGAAGACCTCCATGAGCATGATGGTATTGGAGCAGTCGCCTGTCGTTACGCAGAGGACAGTATCAATAGCCCTCTCCATCACCACCCCGTAGATTCCCTTGATCCAGGTGCAGCAGTTGATGGGAAAGCCGGTGCGCTCGGCGATGCGCACAAGCCGCTCCGGGGCAGGGTCGGTGACGAAGACGTTATTTAGGTCAACCGGCTTATACCCCGCCGCAAGTAAAACCTCTATAGGGACTGTGGTGGTGATGCCGATGGGTTTCATGGTGCTCTTATTTGTGCCCCTCTGCCCACAAGACCTTGTCAACTATTCTAGGCGTCCAACGCCCACAGCCAAGCCTAGTCAACTCGTTGGCTTTTTCCCGTATCTTTGATAGGTAATTGACACAAGTATCAAGGTATCCTCACGTTCGATATCGGGGAAAGAGGGCCCAAGCGCCTCTACTGCATAACGATCATTGAATTCTTCAGCAGTCAAGTATGGCCGGTCCCTTCCAGGAATGACTTCTGCAAAGGGAAAAGACACTAACTCCTCCCTCTCAAATTATAAAAAGCCCCCCGCCCCGCATACC
>DAOTXZ010000067.1:0-13719 GCA_034435115.1 Dehalococcoidia bacterium
GTTATATAGACTCACCCCAATGCCCTCAGATAGCAACGTTCCGGCCATTGTCTTTATCATCGCCTCGGTAGCGTTCCACATACTGACATAAACAACAATTGCCTTTTCTTTTGTCTCACCGGCAGTCCACCTGTGGTAGGCACTGATAATTCTTTCCGGGTTTCTATAAATAGGACCATGGCTCGGTGCAATTGTCCTAATCTCCAGAGCCTTTATTTTCCCAAGGGCTCTCTCACCCATCTTGCTGAAAGGCATCATTATCTCCCCGAAATATCCCTTCGCCAGGGGAATTAAATCATCAACATCCCCATCATAGAGCCCAAAGGCGGTATGAGCCCCAAAGAAATCGCACGGGAATAAAACCTTATCCTCCACAAGATAGGTGAACATGGTCTCCGGCCAGTGAAGCCAGGGAGCCTCAATAAATTTCAAGGTTTTGCCGCCCAGTTCAATGATATCCCCATCTTTGACTGTCTTTATTCTTTCTGCCGGGACAGTGTAGTAGATTCGAGCCATCTTTGCACCTTTTTCTGTGGTAATAAGCGCTGCTTTTCTGGCAAGTTGCATTATGTAGGGGATCGCACCGGCGTGATCTGGCTCCGCATGATTCATCACAATGTAATCTAGGCGGCTCAAATCTATTAGCTCACCAATGTTCCCCTCGAGTTCCTTCTCGAATCCCGGATTTACAGTATCAATAAGGGCAGTTTTCTCCTTTCCGCTTATAAGGTAGGCATTGTAGGTTGTTCCCTGGGGGAGTGGAATCAAGGCATCAAAGATTCTGCGATTCCAGTCCTTTACCCCCACCCAGTATATCCCTTCAGATATTTCGGTCACAGCATATCTTTTCATTTATCACCTCGCCCTTTCCTTTTTGTCCTCCTGGGAAATCAGAATGTCAGCTTTTTCCTGAGATCGGAAGGCTGCCTTAGATGCGACCTCTCCTCAACTATCCTGTCCACCACCTTGCGATCTCGCCCGGCCTGTGAGACTCACCAAGCCCCTTGTCAGCTCCGATGACTGCCACTTTCATCCCTTTGAAAAGGGGGCCATCGCAGACGGCGCAATAGGTAACCCCCGCCCAGCCGAGAAATGCCCACCGCTCCATCGCCTGTATTTATCGTGAATTAAAAAAAGGTGACATTGCAAAAAGAGCCCAAGGTGGCTAATCCCCCAATACAGCCTGCCACAAATTGATATCCTGGCCTTCCCAGCCTCTAGGCTGCACTGTTTTAACTCCTTTTGCGCACTCCACTCCCATGTTTAATTGTAGCGGTCACCAGAACCTAATTCAAGCCTGCTTTAAGGGAAGGTTGGCCGCCGCCTAGCCCTTATCCATGGCATCCCTTAGTTGGTGGATGAAGTATGCCGCCGACTCGGTTGGATGGTCGCTGCTCTCCACAATCTCCAGGATTCGGCTACCCACGATCACACCATCAGCGAGCCCCGCTGCCCGCCGAGCCTGTTCGGGGGTTGAGATTCCAAAGCCGACGCAGATAGGCTTAGCAGTTTTACTCCTCAACCCGCCAACAAGTCTTTCAAGGTCGGCCGGCAGAGCCTCACGGGCACCGGTAACCCCCTTAAGTGACACGAGATAGATAAACCCCCGCGACCTGGCGGCGATGAAGCTAAGGCGCTCCCCTGTGGTGGTGGGGGCAACCAGGTAAACGAGGTCGACTTTATATCTCCTGGTTAGCCCTTCCAGTTCCGAGCCCTCCTCAGGAGGCAGGTCGGGAACGATAAGCCCATCAACGCCGGCCTCAGAACAGGCATGGCAAAAGGAAGAGAGCCCGTAGCGAACCACCGGATTGTAGTAGGTCATAAAGATAATAGGTGCACTGACCATTTGTCGTAGCTGGCGAGCAACCTCAAGGCATAACTGTGGGGTAACCCCCTGCTCAAGGGCAAGGTAGCTGGCTCGCTGTATAGTTGTGCCATCGGCCAGAGGGTCAGAGAAGGGGATGCCGAGCTCAACCATGTCACAGCCGCTTTCGATAATGGCGGGCACCAGTTCCAATGTAGCCTGGGTGCTGGGGTATCCCACCGTAAGATAGGCGATTAGGGCTTTATGTCCAGGCCTGGCGAAGACAGCCCCAATACGCGTCATTTACGAACTCCCCGTGTCTGGGCTACGATATCCAGGTCTTTATCCCCACGCCCGCTAAGATTAACCAAGATAATTTGCTCCTTAGAGAGTTGGCGGGCGAGTTTGGCAGTATAGTAGATAGCATGAGCCGGCTCGAGTGCTGGGATAATGCCCTCTTTTTCGGAGAGCAACCGGAACCCCTCCAGCGCCTCCTCGTCAGTTACGGCAACATAGCTTGCCCTCCCCCTCTCCTTGTAATAGCTATGCTCCGGGCCGACCCCCGGGTAGTCGAGCCCTGCTGAGATGCTATGTGTTGGCTGAATCTGCCCCGCTTCATCCTGCAGAATATAGGATTTCATTCCGTGTAATACCCCAACCCTCCCCGCCAGCAGGCTGGCAGCATGCTTGCCGGTATCTAGCCCCAGCCCGGCCGCCTCAACCCCAACGAGTCTCGCCTCAGTATCAAGGAAGGGGTGGAAAAGGCCGATGGCATTACTCCCCCCACCCACACAGGCTACCAAGTAATCGGGGAGGCGTCCGGTTGCCTCCATAATCTGCCACCGGGCTTCCCTTCCGATAACTGACTGAAAATCGCGCACCATCATTGGATAGGGATGGGGGCCAACGACGCTGCCCAGGAGATAGTGAGTGGTGTCGACATGGGTCACCCAATCGCGGATCGCCTCGTTGATAGCGTCCTTGAGCGTCCGGCTGCCACTTGATACCGACCGCACCTCTGCACCCAAAAGCTTCATACGAAAGGCATTCAATGACTGGCGGCGGATATCCTCCTCCCCCATATATACGATGCACTCCATCCCAAGCATGGCGCAAACGGTGGCTGTAGCTACACCATGTTGACCAGCCCCCGTCTCACAAACGATGCGTCTCTTGCCCATGCGCTCAGCTAGTAACCCCTGACCAAGGGTGTTGTTGATCTTATGGGCTCCGGTGTGAGCCAGGTCTTCCCTCTTGAGGAATATCCTTGCCCCGCCACAGTGCTCGGTGAGCCTGGCAGCGTAATAGAGTGGCGTCGGTCTGCCGGCGTAATTTTTGAGGAGTTCGGCAAGGCGGCTTTGGAATTCAGCATCCTGCTGTGCCTCACGATAGGCTTTGTCCAGGGCTTCTAATGCAGACATTAAAGTTTCGGGCACATACCTGCCCCCAAATTGACCAAAGTGACCAAGTTCATCCGGTAGATGAGAAATTGATAGTTTTGCCTCGCCCGGCATCTTCGTCTGCCCTCCTCACCGCTTCGATAAATGCCTTAATCTTGGAGACGTCTTTTGCGCCCCCGGTTTCAACGCCGCTGGAGACGTCCACCCCAAAAGGCCTGACCAATTTGACTGCCTGTTCCACATTCTGTGGTGAGAGTCCACCGGCAATAATTACTGGGAAAGTCGCCGACACCCGCCTTGCCAGCCCCCAGTCGAAGGTCTGCCCGGTGCCACCGTAGCTCCCTTCAACATGGGTATCCAAGAGGCAGATGAAATCCCGTCCCAGCAATTTGTAGCCAGCACTTATTTGAGCAATGATCTCCCCCGCGTCCTGTTCACCCAGCACGCGGGTCGCCTTAATAAAGGGGTGTTCGATGTCTCTAAAGTATTCCCAGGGCTCATCGCCACTAAGTTGTACCAAATCAAGCCCGCAGTGCTCGGCAACCCAGTTCACCTCAGAGGCGGGTGTGTTCACAAAGACCCCAACGACAAGGGGAGGTCTTTTCAAATCCTTCACCGCCAGTGCTATCTCATGTGCCCTCTCCAGGCTCACCTGACGCCTGCTTGGGGCAAAGACCAATCCTATGAAATCAGCGCCAGCCTCGGCTGCTGCCAAAGCATGGATCGTTTCAGCGATGCCGCATATCTTGACCCTGGTCACAGAAACTCCTTCATCCTTGCCGCTACATCATCGGCAGTAACAAGCGCCTCACCGACAAGGATGGCATCCACCCCCCACCCCCGTAGCCTCTGAACATCGGCTCGGTTGCGGATGCCACTCTCGCTTACCACTATCCTGTCTGGCGGCACCAGGGGCCGAAGGCGCTTTGTAGTGGTGAGGTCAACCGAAAAGGTCCTCAGGTCTCGGTTATTGATGCCGATGACCCTTGCCCCAGTTTGAAGAGCCCCCTCCAGTTCAGCCTCATCATGGACCTCAACCAGGCACTGCATACCGAGGTTGTGGCTCAGCAAAACCAGACTCATCAGTTGCTCATTGCTCAAAATAGCGGCGATCAAAAGTAAGGCATCGGCACCGTAGGCATGAGATTCATAGACCTGGTAGGGGTCGAAGATAAAGTCCTTTCTCAAGATAGGGATATTTCGCTCGCCAAGATTCTCCTTAATAGTCGCCAGAAGTTCCAGGCTGCCCTGGAAGTATCTCCTCTCGGTGAGCACCGATATTGCTGCCGCACCGTTATCGGCATAGGTCAGGGCAAGCTGGACAGGATCGAGGTCGGGGCGGATTAAACCCCTGGATGGAGAGGCCTTTTTGACCTCGGCGATAAGCTTAACACCCTCGCCGCAAAGGGCCGAGGCAAAATCAAGCGGTGGCGATTGCGCTGCAATGCGCTCCTCTAACTTGGAGAGGGGCATATTGTGCTTTACCCCCGCTAGCTCCTCCCTTTTCGCCTCAATAATCTCGTCCAGGATCATGCTCCCCTACTAAAAGCTTCGACTCGCCTTTATCAGCCCATCAAGCTTTGCTAAGGCTTTTCCGCTGTCTATGGCTTCCTCAGCCAAAGAAAGCCCCTGTTGCATTGTCCCTGCTTTATCACCGGCAATCAACGCGGCTGCCGCATTCATAAGCACTATATCGCGGCAGGGTCCCCTTTCGCCCTTCAGGATAGAGCTCAGTTTCTCTGCATTCTCCTGAGGCGATCCACCCTTAAGGCTCTCCAGGCTTGCCCTGGAGAAGCCAAAATTCTGGGGGTCTATAAAATAGCTTTCGATTGTGCCGTCCTTGAGCTCGCAGATAGTGGTCTTTCCGCCCAGGGTGATCTCGTCCAGCCCGTCCTCGCCGTGCACCACCAGGGCGTGATGACAGCCAAGAAGCTTCAGAACCCGCGCCATTTTCATCGTCAGCGAAGCCTCAGCGACACCCAACACCTGAGCCTTAGCCCCTGCTGGATTGGTCAGCGGTCCCAGGATGTTGAAGACGGTGCGGATGCCGATCTCGCGCCGTGGGACCGAGGCATACTTCATCGCCGGGTGGAAGAGGGGGGCAAACATAAAGCCGATGCCCACCTCCTCGAGGCACCTTCTGACCTGCTCAGCACCGAGGTCAATCCTAACACCAAGTGCCTCAAGCACATCGGCGCTGCCGCACCGGGAGCTCATGCTCCGGTTGCCGTGCTTTGCCACCTTGAGTCCGGCGCCAGCGACGACGAAGGCGGCGGTGGTTGAGATATTGAAGGAATGTGAGCCATCGCCGCCAGTGCCACAGGTATCGACCACCGGCTCAGGGAAAACCACCGGGATTGCCTTTTCACGCATCACCCTCGCCATCCCGGCGATCTCCTCCACCGTCTCCCCCTTTAGCCTCAGGGCGGTAACGAAGGCGCCAAACTGCGCTGGAGTTGCCTCCCCACTCATGATCTCATTCATCACCGCCGCTGCCTGCTCCATGGTGAGGGATTGGCCCTGGATTAGGGTGTTGATGGCTTCTTTGATCATCTCCTCTCACCTCTTTATCTGACGAGGTTGTAACACTGTGAGCCTCTGCGCCTTCATCTCCACAGCCATGGTCTTGCTGGCACAGGCCTGTTTCTCAGTGCTTTTGCTTATGGCAAATGTCCGCCAAGCGTAGATACCCGTGACTATGATAAGCAGCACCATTGAAAGAGCCTGAATCCAGTCAAGTATTGCCATGCCTTCACCTCCTCATCGGGATGCTACAGGTCGAAAAAGAAAATTCCTCAAAATATCCTTGCCCACCCCGGTCATGATGGATTCGGGGTGAAACTGTACCCCCTCCACCGAGTACTGGCGGTGGCGTAGCCCCATGATTATGCCCTTATCCGTCCAAGCGGTTACCTCCAGTGAGTCTGGGAGACTCTCACGCACTACCGCCAGGGAGTGGTAGCGGATGGCGGGGAAGGGGTTGGGGAGCCCGGCAAGAACACCGCTGCCATTGTGATAGATAAGGGAAGTCTTGCCGTGCATGATCTCACCGGCACGCTCCACCCGAGCCCCATAGCTAAATCCTATGCACTGGTGGCCGAGACAAACGCCCAGGATGGGAATCTTATGCCCGAAGTGGCGGATGACATCGTTGGAGATGCCCGCCTTATCAGGGGTGCTGGGGCCGGGGGAGATCACAATCCGCTGGGGCTCGATCCCTTCAATCTCAGCAATGGTTATCTTGTCATTGCGCACCACCAGCACCTCCTCACCCAGTTCGCTGAGGTACTGGAAGAGGTTATAGGTGAAGCTATCATAGTTGTCGATGAGTAAAAGCACAATCCCTCCTATGTCCCCTCCGCCTGCTCGATGGCTTTAAGCAGGGCTTGGGCTTTATTCAGGCTCTCCTGATACTCACGCTCGGGCACGCTATCGGCAACAATGCCCCCGCCGGCCTGCACATAGGCAGTATCCCCAGCCATCACAATAGTCCTGATAGTGATCGCTGTATCGAGGTTCCCTGAGAAGCTGAAATAGCCCACCGCTCCGGCATAGGGGCCTCTCTTATCGGGCTCAAGCTCGGCGATAATCTCCATGGCGCGAATCTTTGGTGCGCCGGAAACAGTGCCCGCCGGGAAGCAAGCCCTCAGGGCATCGAACTGGCTCAGACCTCGGCGCAGCTTCCCCTGAACGTGTGACACAAGGTGCATTACATGTGAATAGCGTTCCACCTCCATCACCTGGGTCACCTCGACGGTGCCCGGCTCGCTAACTCGCCCGATATCGTTGCGCCCCAGGTCGAGTAGCATGATATGCTCAGCACATTCCTTCTCATCGCGACGAAGCTCCTCTTCCAGAGCCAGGTCTTCCTCTGTGTCGGCTCCGCGGGGCCTTGTTCCAGCAATGGGATGGGTTGCTACTATGCCGTCTTCCACCCGTACCAGCATCTCCGGGGAGGCGCCCACGATGTGGCACTCATCCAGGTGAAGATAGTACATATAGGGTGAGGGGTTGATGCTACGCAGTGCTCGATAGATGTCAAAGGGGCTGGCAGTGGTGATTCGACTGAGCCGTTGCGACAAGACCACCTGAATGACCTCCCCGGCAAAGATGCACTCCTTAGCCCGAGAGACCATCCCTTCGAATTCAGCCTGCGAAAGGTTGGAGGAGACCGCGGATCGACTGGGTGGCCTCCTTGTGGTTTTTCCTGTTGAGCTCTGCCTTACGGGCTGGCCAAGCCTCTCCACCAGACACTCGATCTTCTCTACCGCCTTGAAATAAGCCCCCTCGACATCCCCATCAAGATGGGCGTGGCTGACAATCTTGATCTTGTGGGTCAAATGATCGAATACGAGGACAGTATCAGCAAACATGAAAACAGACTCCGGCAGACCCAGTGGGTCACAGGGAGGCGAAGGTAGCTCCTCAAAATGTGTTGCTGCCTCATAGGCCAGGTATCCCACTGCCCCGCCATGAAACCGTGGTAGCCCGGGAACTGAGACCAGCCTGTATTTACCGATCTCCTCTTCTATCGCCAGCAAGGGGTCAACAGACACTAAGGCGTTTTTCCCCCCCGTCTTGAGTATTCGATAGGGCTCGGTGCCAATAAAGCTGTAGCGTGCCAATCGCTCCCCACCCTCAACGCTCTCAAGGAGAAAGGAATAGTCGCCCTGGGCTACCTTCAGGTAGGCAGAGACCGGCGTCTCCAGATCAGCACTAATCTCTCGATAGATGGGAACCAGGTTGCCATATCTCCCCAGCCTTTGAACCTCGTTTAACGTTGGATAATACATGAGCTCTTGCCCCTATAGCAAAAAGACCCTTCGCCCTATAAGGGGCGAAGGGTCAACTCCGCGGTGCCACCCTTTTTGGCCGACCATAACCTCGGTCAGCCATCTCTCTCAGGTACGGCCCATGTAATCTTGGGCAATACCCTAGGCTCTGATAACGGTGCCAACTCCGGCAAAGCCTACTGCCCCCGATAAATCAGGAGGTTCGGTTTGCGACTCCCGGGTCCATTCAACACCTGCGCCGGTATCGGCTCACACCCTAACCCGACTCTCTGAACCTCGCTTGGTGCCTACTAGTCCCGTTCACAGTCTGTACCAGATTCAATTTGGTATACTATAACATAAGACTAGACTCAAGTCAAGGTTTTTGGCACCATTTCGAAAATGGTTAAACAGGTCATCCAAGTTGCGTCTAGACCCCATCAGGTGTAGAATGTCAAACAATAATAAAGTCGTATGATGTTGACCACATTCAAGATCGGGAAAACCACACCTCGTCATCAAAGCTCTGACGAGGAATATGAGGCGCCATTTGCTCACAGGAGTTAGAGCCAGACCCCCTGTCAGGGCAATATACGGCGCAATATTACTCATAATTTTCGGCATCGCTCTGTCAATACGTGTATGTCTTCCCTATGACGGTGTGTTTGTGGGGGACTGGGTCAGACTTGCCGAAACCGACCCTTGGTATCATATGCGATTGGTGGAGGGCCTGGTTCAGCACTTCCCCCGAACCATTGCCTTTGACCCCTATACCTTCTTCCCCTACGGGCAGAGAGTCTTCTTCGCCCCCTTTTTTGACCTGCTCCTTGGCTTTTTCATATGGATCATCGGCTTGGGCTCCCCCAGCCAACACACCATAGAGGTGGTAGGGGTATATTTCCCGGCTATCTTGGGGGCGCTGGTTACCATACCGGTATACCTGATCGGGAAGGAGCTATTTAACCGGAATGTCGGCCTACTCTCCGCTGCCTTGGTCGCCATACTTCCCGGTGAATTCCTATCTCGTTCTCTACTAGGGTTCACCGACCATCATGTCGCAGAGACCCTCTTCAGCACACTTTTTATCCTGTTCCTCATCCTAGCGCTCAAGAGAGCCAAGGAGAAAGCGATATCCTTTAACTATGTTCGGAGCAGAGATTGGGGAGCTATCAAAAAGCCTTTGATCTATGCCGCCCTAGCCGGGGTGACACTCGGGGTATACATCCTCTCCTGGGTGGGTGGGCTGCTCTTTGTACTCATATTATTCAGCTATGCCATTGTCCAATACATATTGGACCACCTGCAGGGTAGATCCACCGACTATCTTTGCATTATCGGGGTGCCAATATTCGTCACTACTTTGATAGTGATCGCACCGTTACTGAATCTACTCGCCTTCAGACAGCTATGTCTAATATCGCTAGCTGTTGGTATAGTGGCCTTCCCGGTGCTAAGCGGTGTTTCCAGGGCGATGGAAAGTCAGAACATAAGGCGAGCCTATTATCCCCTTGCCCTAGTGGCGATTGGTCTGGTCGGGCTTGGCGGTCTATGTATTATCTGGCCTTCCCTTCTCAGGTTCGTGGGGTTTGCATTCAGTCTCCTTGCGCCACAAGGAGGAGCACTAACAATCAGCGAGGTTCAACCCCTCCTTTACACCCCTCAAGGGCTCTCTCTTGAGCCGGCGTGGCATTATTTCACCACCAGCTTTTTCACCGCACTGGTAGCGCTCCTTATAGTAGCCTACGGTGTTATCAGAGAGGGAACCAGCGATAAGACATTGCTCTTTGTTTGGAGCGCAATGATGCTGGTAGCCACGCTAAGCCAGAGGCGATTCGTATACTATTTCGCAGTTAACGTTGCCCTCCTCACCGGATATCTCTCATGGAAGATCCTAGAGCAGTGTGGCCTCGGTCAACCATCCCGGGATGGTGAAGCGGAGGGGAGAAAAGTCGAAGATGTCCAAAAGCTGAAAAGGGGAAAAAAGAGTACCCAAAAGAAGAGGCAACGGGGAAAGGAAAGAAGAGAGGTTAGGGAAAGGAGAGACTGGAGAAGACCTAGCCTCACAGAGCGGGTGGCGAGGTATACCCTTGCTTCAGTGGCTATTGTGGTGGTGTTCTTCGGAGTCTATTACCCCAATACTGCGGGGGCAAGCACAATCGCCAGCAACCCCACCGGGCCCAATGAGGATTGGCACAGTTCGCTAGTCTGGATGAGAGAAAACACCCCCGAGCCCTTCCAAGACCCCAATTTCTATTATGAATTATATGAGAGCCCCCCCAGGGGGGTGGCATATGATTATCCGGAATCGGCATACGGGGTGATGAGCTGGTGGGACTACGGTCACTGGATTACATCCATCGCCCACCGCATACCAAATTCAAACCCCCATCAGGCAGGGGCTGAGGATGCTGCCCTGTTTTTCACTGCTCAGGATGAGGCCTCGGCAAACGAAATCCTTGATCGGCTGGGCTCGAAATACGTAATTATTGACCTCCTGATGGCTACGGTGAAGTTCTACGCTATGCCGATCTGGGCCGGGGAAGACCCCGACAAGTTTTGGGATACATTCTATTATAAGACGGCGGAAGGGCTAAAACCTTTAACGCTATACTATCCCGAATATTATCGCTCTATGTGCTCCCGGTTGTATAACTTTGGGGGGAAGGCCGTAGTTCCCGAAAACTCTACCTGGGTCGTCTCATATATAGAGAGGGTAGATGCGGCGGGAAATAGCTATAAGGAGATCGCCGGCCTTCAAGTTTTCTCCACCTACGAGGAGGCAGTAGCATTCCTAGAGACACACCCGGGCTACAGAATAGTGGGAATAAACCCCTTCACCAGCCCAGTTCCCCTTGAGACATTGGAGCACTACCAGCTAATTCATCAATCTGATTCAATAGTATACCTGCGGGGTAGCGAGGCGATCACCTATGTTGAGATATTTGAGTACCTGCCTTAAGGCATGATTGACAAATGTTGAGAAACCGTCTAATAGAGTCCGCCCTCAAACATATCAAGAGCCCCCTCTATAGGAATGCCTTCTTTTTGATGGCCAACACTGCAGTGACAGGGGGGCTGGGCTTCTTTTTCTGGATGATAGTCGCCAGACTCTATACCGAGGAAGAGGTGGGGTGGGGGGCTGCCATAATATCCGCCATGTCCTTTTTGGCTCTTTTGGGTGGAGTAGGGCTCGGCTTTGCCCTTATTCGCCTTCTCCCTAAAGCTGAAAAACCCATAGAGATGATAAATTCCTGCTTTACATTAAGCGGCATTATAACACTGGCTCTAGCAGCAGTTTTCATCGCCGGCATAAACCTGTGGTCTCCTGCTTTATGGTTCATCAGAGAGAATATTATCTTCTCCCTAGCCTTTGCCTTCTTTGCTACCCTGTGGGCATTATCCGGGGTGATGGACTTCGCCTTCATAGCTATGAGAAGGGCTGATTTTGTGTTATCAAAGAACACACTTTTTGCACTGCTCAAGATCCCCCTTCCCATCGTTTTGGTTCTCTTTTTCCACGCCTTCGGCATCGTCGCCTCCTGGGGCATTGCTATTGGAGTTGCCCTTGCTGTTTCTGTGTTTCTGTTTCTGCCCCGAGTTCACAAACACTATAAGCCGGTGCCCAGGCTGGATTTAAGCGTAATCAGCAATATATGGAGATACTCTGCAGGAAACTACCTGGCCAACCTTCTTGCCCAAGCGCCAATTCTGGTTCTGCCCATAATGATTGTTAACCTCCTGGGAGCGGAGCAAAATGCCTATTTTTATGTGACCTGGAGGATCGCTGGCCTGCTCTTTGCTATCCCTGGAGCTGTATCCCAATCCTTATTCGCCGAGGGATCACACTCTGAGGGTGAATTGGCAGCCAATGTGCGTAGATCGCTCAGATTTGTCTTTATCCTGCTAGTCCCGGCCGTAGTTCTCCTATTCCTTTTGGGCAAATGGCTCCTCCTTCTCTTTGGGGAGGCATATTCGCTAAGCGGCCTAACGCTATTATGGATCCTGGCTATATCAAGCCTGCTTATAGGGATAAACAGTGTCTATCGAAGCATTCTAATGGTGGAAGGCAGAATAAGGGAGCTTGTGATTATCAATGGATTGAGAGCCGCTGCTGTGTTACTGGGGACATACCTTATTGTGCCAACAACCGAAATCGTAGGCATTGGCTATGCCTGGATCGCGCCAATAGGGGCTCTTAGCGTCTATGTTCTTTTCAGGATGAGGTCATTCTATCTCAGGAGGCAACTTTAGCTGATGTCCGCGGATAACCTGAAGGTCTCTTAATGTGTCCATAAATAAACCCGAGCCCCACAGCAAAAATGGAGGCAAGCAAGACCAAAAGCTGTTTTATCTCCGCCAGCGAACCCGACCCTGAGAGAATCCGCCTCGCCCTCCTAGGGATGTACTTGAAGAGCAGGTCTTTGAGGTAAGATTCTTCGGTGGCAAGTGGCTTGGGACAAGGGCTAAGCCTTCTCAGGAGCGCTTTGGTGTAGCCTTGATAAAATGACCTCTTAAAGAGTATTCCCAGCCTTGCCTTCGATGCGGGGACTTTATGATACACTATTAGCTCCGGGTTATAGATGACCCCCTTACCCAGCTTATGCCTCATTCTCAAGGCAAACTCAGCCTCCTCCCCCTGGATATAGGATGTCCCTCTTCTGGCGAAGCCGAAGCCCCTATTGAATAGGCCTACTTTTTCAAAGACCTCCCTCTTAAAACTCATATTCGGCCCAAATGTGTTCCGGACTTCACTGACACCTTCCCTTGCGAATCCCTCATGCGTTGCACCCACCAGCCAGTAAAGCTCCTCAGGCAGGTGCTCCGGCTTCTTCGGCAACCACACAGGCAAGACCCTCCCGCCAACTGCAATAGCATCGTTCTTCCTATAGGTATCAACCAGCCCCTCAATCCATCTTCTCCCGGCAACCGCATCATCGTCCAGAAAGGCAATGACATCACCCTTTGCCGCTCCTATGCCCAGATCTCTAGCCCCAGACACACCTATGCTTTCTTCCACCCCGATGATATGGATATTACCCCGGATGTCATAGGCTGCTTTAATCTCTCCGCAGAGCGTCTCATTCCCATCAACTACAATAATGATCTCCAATTTTTTATAGGTTTGATCAAGCAGGCTGGCAACCGCATCCAAGACATTCTGGTAGGCACCAGCCTGATGGGTGCACACAATAACAGATACAAACATGAGACATAACTCCTACTACTGTCCGCCATCCCTCATCGGAATCTCTTTGTAATCAGTGTCCACCCTATCTTAAACCCATCCTTCAGCGAGCTGAGCTTGGGGGAGGTTCTCCGCCTCCGATAGTAAATGGGCACCTCTGCCACCCTGTAGCCCTTTTTCGCTATCTGTATGAACATATTAGCCTCAAGCTCAAAGCCTATCGCATCTAACTCCAGGTCCTTGATGACCTTCTTCCTAAAGCCCCAGTACCCGGTGCAAAGGTCGCTTATCCTGATTCCGTATAATATGCTTGCCATAAAGGCGAGCAAGCGGTTTCCCACCAGGTTAATCCTGCTCATGGCACCTTCTTCCATCATGCCCTTCAACCTAGACCCTATTACTACATCGTGTCCCTGTTCTAACACCTCGAGCATTCTAGGGATATAGGTAGCAGGATAGGTATAGTCTGAATCCAGCATGAATATGAAGTCTCCGTTGACCGATTCAAACCCTCGCCTAACAGCCCTCCCCTTCCCTTTGGTCGGCTCCACTATCACC
>DAOTXZ010000068.1:0-5280 GCA_034435115.1 Dehalococcoidia bacterium
ATCCCCCCACGACCCGCTGGAGGAATATTGCCTTTCCCTGCTGCTTCAACACCCGGAGCTTAAAAACAAGGGTGAGCGGCTTTCGCCCGAGCACTTTGAGCGAATCGAAAACAGGGCTATCTTCCTCGCCTGGCGTGATAACCCGGAGCGAGTTAGAGAGGCCCTTGACACTACTTTTCATAGCCACCTTGATTACCTTATAATGAAAGTGTTACCTCCAGCAAGTGGGAGGGTGCTTGAGATTGCCTTTAATGATTCGATCCGCCGCCTTCGAGAACGAAGGTTGAGGAAGCTGAAGATTCAGGAGGAGCTACTCCTTTCGGAGGCAGGCTCCGGAGGCGGCATCGAGGAGCTCAAGCAGCTTGAGCAGCAAATAATAGCGGTTGGTGCCCAACTGAAAGAGGTCTTCAATGAGGAGAGAGAGGATGGCGAAAGGGAAAGGTGAAATGATACCCGATGGGGAATTGGAGGGCCTTCCTTCCGAGAACGAGATAGGTTTGGGACAGCCCACGGCTCGCTATAAAGGTTTGCCTGATGAGGTTATGCCGATAGTGGATGAAGAAAAGGCTGTTCCGGCCTGGCAAGAGCCTGAGGAGATAACCGAGTGGGAAGAGGGCCCAAAGCTCGAGGAGGCACCTGATATAGACCTGAGGGCTGAAGCGGAACCCCAGGAGCTGGAGATAGTTGAGGACCCCGTCCGGATGTATCTCCGCGATATTGGAAGGGTGCCCCTCCTCGATGCTGCGCAAGAGAAAAGCCTGGCCAAAAAGATAGAGGAGTGGAAGTATATCCAGAGGCTTGAGAAGGAGTGGTTTAGTCGCGAAAGTGGGTCCTCGTCAGCGGTTGACATCACGCTCTCCCTTCTCAAACAACTTTGCCAAGCCTCCCCGCTCATTGAACTGCTGGTGGAAAAATTCACCTTACCAGACTCATCCAGCCTCCTCGAGATAATCCGCCACCCAGAGTTTCGTGCCGCCATCAATGGCGAGTTGGACCAGGAACTACTAATGGCAATCGCCCAGAGGGTAGGTGGTTCTTCAGGTGAGGCAGAACAGGCTGTGGTGAATCTCTCCCTGGCCACCCGTCTGCTGCCCGATGAGCTTTTCAATGTTATTGGGGATGGCATCTCTATCGCCAAACTAAAAGGGCTTCTCAAGACCGCAGATTTTCCGGCTTCACTTAAGCCCTATGAAAAAAATCTCCAGGCACACTTTGAACGGATCAAGAGGGAGGGGATGGAGGCTCAGAAGCACCTCACCGAGGCAAACCTGCGCCTGGTGGTAAGCGTCGCCAAGAAATACGTGGGGCGCGGGATGTCTCTCCTCGACCTCATCCAGGAGGGGAATATCGGGCTGATCCGAGCCGTTGAAAAGTTTGACTACCGGAAAGGTTATAAGTTCAGCACCTATGCTACCTGGTGGATCAGGCAGGCGATCACTCGAGCCATTGCTGACCAGGCCAGAACCATTCGCATACCGGTCCACATGGTGGAGACGATCAACAAGCTGATTCGAGTAAGCCGCCGTCTTGTCCAGGAATATGGGCATGAGCCAACCAGCGAGGAAATCGGCAAAGGTATGGATATCCCGCCAGAGAAGGTAAGAGAGATTATCAAGATATCCCAGGAGCCCATTTCCCTGGAGACACCCATCGGAGAGGAGGAGGATAGCCATCTCGGTGACTTCATAGAGGACCGCCGTGCCATCCCCCCCGCCGATGTTGCCTCCTATCAACTTCTAAAAGAGCAGATCGAAGAGGTGCTCTCCACGCTAAATGCCCGCGAGAGGAAGGTGCTTCAGCTCAGGTTCGGGCTTGAGGATGGGAGAAGCCGCACCCTGGAGGAGGTAGGAAAGGAGTTTGGGGTCACCCGGGAGCGTATTCGACAGATCGAGGCAAAAGCCCTGAGAAGGCTACGCCACCCCAGCCGCTCCAAGAAGCTCAAGGATTACCTCGAATAGCTAGCGCCTGAAGAGGGACAGCATCCCCTTGCCCTTAGCCATCTGCTTCATCAGTTTCTGCGCCTGTCGAAACTGATTTAATAGTTGATTAATATCCTCAACGGTGGTCCCACTGCCTCGGGCAATCCTGCGACGCCTGCTCCCATCGATGATGCTTGGATTCCGGCGCTCCTCAGGGGTCATCGAGAGGATGATCGCCTCCGCCTTCTTCAGTTGCCTCTCCCCTTCCTTTGTGGGCATCTGCCGGGAGAAGGATGAGAGACCAGGGATCATCTCCAATAGCTGATCAAGGGAACCTATCCTCCTGACCTGCTTCAGTTGCTCCAGGAAATCCTCCAGATCGAAGGCGGCGGTGCGCACCTTCCTTTCCAGCTCCCTGGCTTGCTTCTGATCAATAGCTCTCTCCGCCCTTTCTATGATGGTGAGCACATCACCCATACCCAAAATGCGTGATGCCAGGCGGTCAGGATGGAAGGGCTCAAAGGCATCGGGCTTCTCACCAGTCCCGATGAACTTAATGGGCACCCCGGTGACCTCTGTAATTGAGAGCGCTGCGCCACCCCGGGCATCTCCATCCATCTTGGTCAGGATCAGCCCCGTGATTCCCACCCAGCGGTTAAATTCCTCAGCGATCCTCACCGCCTCCTGTCCGGTCATGGCATCAACTACAAGAAGCACCTCTGAGGGATGAAGCTTCTCCTTAAACTCAGCCAGTTCCTTCATTAATGCCTCGTCTATATGAAGGAGTCCCGCTGTATCCGCGACTACCGAGGTGGCGGCTATCTCCCTCGCCCTTTTGAGGGCATTACCACAAGTGGTGACCGGATCTGCCGAAGTGCCCTCACTATAAACGGGGATATCAAGCTGCCTTCCCAGGGCGATGAGTTGCTCTATTGCCGCCGGGCGACGAACATCCAGAGCTACAAGCAAGGGGCGCTGGCCGCTTTGTCTTAGGTGGAGGGCAAGCTTTGCCGCGGTGGTGGTCTTCCCCGAGCCGTGAAGTCCGCAGACCATGAGCACGGTGGGGGGATGAGCCGCCTGAAGCAGGCGGCTCATCCCCCCACCGAGAACAGAAATAAGCTCCTCGTTAACGATCTTAATAACCTGCTGCCCCGGGCTCAGGCTCTCCAGAACCTCACTTCTCAAGGCTCGCTCACGAACCCTGGCAATGAGGCTCTTCACCACCTTGAGGTTTACGTCCGCCTCAAGAAGGGCAAGTCTCACCTGACGAAGCGCCTCATCAATATCCTTCTCAGAGAGCCTCCCCTTACCGCTCAGCCTTTTGAATATGTCCCTCAGCTTTCCAGAGAGCATCTCAAACATACCCCCATTCTAGCTCTCGCGCGCCTTGTGGTCAAGCTCCCGCCCCTGTGATAGAATGGGGAAAAATGCGCCAACTTTCTTTGACCTTCTACGGCGGGGCAGGTGAGATCGGAGGGAACAAGGTCCTCCTCGAAGATGCCAATACTCGTCTCTTCTTCGACTTCGGCACCCCTTTTGCCAGGCGCTATCAATACTTCGAGGAATACCTCAAGCCCCGCCCCGGCGCCGGACTCCTTGACCTGCTGGAGATGGGGCTACTCCCACCACTAAAGGGTATTTATCGGAGCGACCTTTCCACTGAGGGGGTCTGGAGCCGGTTCAAACCTATCGAGCTTGAAGTCAATGGCATCCTCCTCTCCCATGCCCATATCGACCATAGCGGCTATATCTCCTTCCTGAGGGAAGATATCCCTATCTTTACGACAGCAATGACCGCCTTCATTGCCAAGGCAATGCAGGATAGCGGGGGCTCTGATTTTGAGAAAGAGGTGTGTTACACCAGCCCGAGGGTGCTCAAGGAGGGCTATTTATCTACAGAAAGGCAGCACTACCGCCAGCGCCGCTTTGAGTTTGTCGACGGTCTCCCCGAGGGCGAAGAGCCAGCACGCTTCTGGAACCAGTCGCCAGCAATAAAAAAGCATCTGGAGCCTACACCGTTTGGCAGCTCCACAAACAGGGTTGGCTCCCTGCCCCTTCGCTACTTCCCCGTTGACCACTCCATCTTTGGTGCCATTGCCTTCGCTGTGGAGACATCCCTCGGCTGGGTCGCCTATACCGGTGACCTGAGGCTCCACGGCAGGGCGGCAAGGGAGACAGAGAACTTTATCGAGAAGCTGAGAGCCCTTAAGCCTTACCTCCTTATCTGCGAGGGCACCCGTGCCGGTGACGAGGGGCACACCACCGAAGAAGAGGTCTATGAAAACGCTCTACTCGCCGTGAGAGAAGCGAGGGGGCTAGTCATCGCCGACTTTGGCCCTCGCAATGTGGAAAGGCTCCTGACCTTCCACCAAGTAGCCCGAGAAACATCCCGAAGATTGGTTATCCAGGCAAAAGATGCCTATCTGCTCCATGCAATGCGGCTTGCATCTCGTGAGATGCCCGATATCGGTGCATTGCCAAATATAAACATCTACCAGGACCTCAAGGGCAAAGTGGACCCCTGGGAGGAGAGCCTGCTCAAGCGCTATAGCCAGAGGCTGGTTACGCCATCTGAGATTCAAGCAAGTCCCGGCGATTTCCTCCTCTGCTTCAGCTTCTGGGATGTGAAAAACCTGATCGATATCGCCCCCAGGGGAGGGGTCTATATCTACTCCTCAAGCGAGGCCCACAACGAGGAGCAGCAGGTCGACCTTTGGCGCCTGAGAAACTGGGTGAACCACTTTGAGATGACCTTTGCCAGCGAGAGGGGGCTCCACGCCTCAGGACATGCAAGCGTCCCAGAGCTCTTGAGCCTTATTGAGAGGATTTCGCCAAGAGTCCTTGTCCCCATTCACACCGAAAATCCGGGATATTTTGCTGATAATCTTCAAGGCAAGGGAATAGAGGTGCGTATTCCAGCATATGGTGAGAAAATGAGCTTTCCTTAGGTTGGTAAATCTCTCTGGAGGTCATAGAATGATCCCCTTAAAGCTTGCCCTGAGAAACTTCATGTGCTATCGGGAAAATGTGCCCCCCCTCCATTTCAACGCCATCCACATCGCCTGCCTCTGCGGCAACAACGGCAATGGGAAGTCGGCGCTTTTAGATGCCATCACCTGGGCACTGTGGGGAGAGACGAGGGCTAAAAGGGATGACGAACTTGTCCACCTCGGTAAAACAGAGATGGAGGTGGAGTTCGAGTTTGCAGTAGCCGGAGACCACTATCGAGTGATCAGAAAGCATACCAAAGGCACGCCCAGGCGCCCCGGTCAGACCACTCTGGATCTTTTTATCGCTGATGGTCAGGGATTCACCTTGATCAGTGGCAATAGCCTTCGAGAGACCCAAAGAAAGATAACCG
>DAOTXZ010000069.1:0-15781 GCA_034435115.1 Dehalococcoidia bacterium
GTAGAGGGGCGGGGTTCTCAGCATACCACCCACCCACCTCGCCCCACGCCCAATGGCAAGAAGACTCCTCAGGGCTTCATAGACATTGCCTGAGACCATCGTGTCCTTCACCCTGCCTACAATCTCCCCATTCTCCACCTTGTATCCGAGGAGCACGTTTCCACTGAACTCGCCACCTAAAACATTGCCCTGCCCGGCACCCATTAACATCTCAACAACCAGCCCCTCTTTCATATCCCTGACCATCTCCTCAAAAGAGGCATCCCCCTCATCAATAGTAAGGGTGCTCACCGAAGGGGCAGGCAATCCTCCATGGGCTCTGCTGCCACTGCCGGTGCTACGAGTATTGGACAGCCCTGCCGTCTGGAGATCGTAAAGGAAGTTTGCCACAACGCCTCGGTCGATGAGCGGCATGCGCTCGCTTGGCACCCCTTCATCGTCACAAGGACGACTCTTTGGGCGGTAGGGTGTAGTGGCATCGTCCCACAAGCAAAGCCTGTTATCAAACACCCGCTCACCTTGCCTTCCACCCAGTGGAGATGCCCCCTGAAGCACTATCTTACCGTTAAAAGCAAGCGTTAGCGGCAATATAAGGGCGCTGGCTACCCCCTTGGGGGTAAAGATTACCGGCAGCCTCTTGCTGGGTACCGAAGCAAGGGTCTTGGCCAACTCCAATTGCTCCCTCACCGAGTCCGCTATACCTCCGACATCCCGTATCGGACGGCACGAGCTATCCCCCTCTCCAACGAAGAGCATGTCCGTGCCCCGAATGAGGGTGCCCTCAACCATTATGCTGAAGACGCTCCTCTTATAGCTGCCCTCCCCACCCCGGGAGTTAAGGATACGGATCGAGGTGATGCTGTTTGTCACCCCCGCCTCACAAACGAGCTCGGGATTCCCCTCACGCACTCTTGAGATAAGGGAATCACCAAGCCCGATCATCTCATCTATGGTTACCGCCTCCACCTCTGGGTCATATATCTCAACCTGGGGATAAAACGTTTGAGAGGGAAGCTCAAAACTCGCGGCGGCGCCAAACTGGGACACCTCCACTGCCATGCTGACCAGTTCGTCTGGCGCATCAAGTCTTGTGGTGGCGGCAAAACCGATCTTGCCCTGCTTTATAATGCGCAATGCCACCCAGGTGCTCTGCCTTGTCTCCAGCCGCTTGAGGCGGTTTGCCTCAAAGTCAACAGGGGTTTCCTTGCTCGAGGCCCAGAAGACCTCAGCCTCATCAGCGACTTTTTTTGCTCTGGACAGAATCTCCTCCAGTTCCATTAGCCCCTTTATCTACCCCCCACAATGCACTTCCTGATCCTTATATGGGGGCTACCATTGGAAACAGGCAGGGGCGATTGAGCCCCCTTGCCACAGCCACCCCCCTGATTAAACCTCAGGTCGTTGCCGATAGCATCTATATTCTTAAGGGTAGTAAACACATTCCCCGTAAGCACGACAGGGCGAAGGGGCTCAGCTATCCGTCCATTTCGGATCATAAAAGCCTCGCCGGCGGAGAAGGTAAACATCTCCATCGAGGTCGTCCCTCCATACCAATTCTTCACATATACCCCTTCCCTGATCTCACCTATCATCTCCTCAAAGGAGACCTTCTCCGGCTCAATGAAGGTGTTGGTCATGCGAACAATCGGGGGGTAGCGGTAGTTAATAGCCCTTGCATTTCCGGTTGGCTTCTCACCCATCTTAGCCGCTGTCTCCCTGGAATGCAGCCTTCCAACGAGCACCCCCTCCCTGATGAGGTAGGTCCTAGTTGAGGGCACGCCCTCATCGTCATATTTATAGCTTCCCCGTAGTCCCGGGAAAGCCCCACCATCAACGATATTGAGATGCTCCCCGCCGAACCTTCGCCCGAGAACCATGATCTCGCGAAGGCGCTCATTTTCATAGACAAAGTCCGACTCAGATAGATGCCCAAAGGCTTCGTGGGCAAAGACCCCACCAAGAACCGGGTCAAGGACAACGGTGTATTCCCCACCTTTAACGCTAGGGGCGGAGAGGAGTTCCACAGCGTGTTTGGCCGCCTCGCTCACCTGATTGTGTAGCCCCTCGATAGAGCTGTAGTCACCGCTTGACCCCTCGCTGAGCACCACCTGTTGCACATCGCCTCCCTCACGAGCCACAGCAGCGAGGCGGAGGGTAACGTCTACCCTCCCCTGCTCGAGGTAACTGCCCTCGGAACTAGCAAAGATGACCTTTCTGCGGCTGTCCGCATAACCAAGAACTGAGGTTTGGATCTTGGGAGTGCCCATTATAAGCTCGTTATATTCATCAAGAAGCCGCTTCTTCTCGGCAAGAGAAACACTGAGCGGGTTCTTTCTCAGCTCTGGTTCCACCGTATCCACCTGGGGCTCCACAGGTGCAAGCATGCTCTTTTCCTTTCCCACCAAACCCGCCTGCCTCACCGCCAGCTCTACCTTATCCCTGAGCCCGGCAAGTTCATTAAAGCTAACAAACCCCCACCCCCCTTTCACCAGGGCACGAACATTTCCTCCGAGGCTTGTAGTCCTGCCGATTTCCTCAAGTTCCCAACCCCGATACTGGATTCGGGTGGCTTCGCCCTCCTCTATGCGAATCTCAATATAGTCGGCACGCCCAGCTTTTAAGGCATCAAATATCTGGTCACGAATATCATCGCTCTTTAGCACAGACCAAGTTTACAAAAGGGGATAGGGGATGTCAATTCACTGTCTCGGAGCCATATCTTATGCTAGAATAGCAGTATCAGATTGGGCATTACATCAGAGGAGAGATCTTGGAGGAGCTGGGCCTAATTGTGGACGTGGTTACCACCCTGGCAGTGGCACTGATTGGAGGGGTGATCTGCCATCGTCTCAGGCTTCCAGTCATCCTCGGCTATCTTATCGCCGGGATCATCATCGGGCCCCACGTGCTGGGGCTGGTTCACGACCCAGAGAGTGTCGAAACCCTAGCCACCATCGGCGTGGTCCTCCTCCTGTTCACTCTAGGCCTCGAGTTCTCCTTTAGCAGACTGACGCAGATGGGAAAGGTTGCCATCCTGGGTGGCATCGCTCAGATAGTTACCACCGCCGGGCTGGGGGCTGGAATAGGGATACTGATGGATTGGTCAGTATCCGAGGCGATCTTCTTCGGTTTCTTAATCGCCCTCTCAAGCACTATGATTGTCCTCAAGACCCTCATGGACAGAGGGGAGCTCGACACCGTTCACGGACGGGTTATGATCGGCATCCTCCTGGTTCAGGACCTGAGTGTTGTGCCTATGTTGGTAATTCTGCCCTCTTTGGGCGGGGTGGAGACAAGCTTACTCCCAACACTGGGCATTGCTCTCCTGAAGGCTGCAGGGTTCTTCGGGGCGATGCTGGCCTTAGGGATATGGCTCATGCCCCGCGCCATGAGGGGGATAGCCGGGCTTCGCTCGAGGGAGCTATTCCTCCTGACAGTGGTGATCATCTGCCTCGGGACTGCCTTCGGGACCTATTACTTCGGGCTTTCGGTCGCCCTCGGCGCATTTGTCGCCGGCATCCTTTTGAGCGAGTCTGAATATGCCCACCAAGCCCTCGCCGAGATCATCCCTCTTCGCGATATATTTGTCACCATCTTCTTTGTATCACTGGGAATGCTCGCCGACCCGGGCTTCGTTTCACGGAATATCGGCGCCATCGCAGGGGTGGTGGCTGCCATAATCATCGGCAAATTCATAATAGCAGCGCTCATCGCCCGGCTGTTTGGCCACAGCGCAAAGACGAATTTTTTGGTCGGCGTCGGGCTATCCCAGATCGGGGAGTTCAGCTTTGTCCTGGCTGGGGTGGGGCTGGCAGCCGGGGTTATCTCGGGATACCTCTACTCCTTGACAGTGATCAGCGCTATAATTACTATGTTGCTAACGCCCTTTGCCCTTAGCCTAGCATCAATGACCTATTACTGGCTGAGTCAGAGACGCTTGTTTGCCAGACTGACAGCGAGGAGCATTGACCCCGATTTCATCGAAAAAGGCAAGCAGCTAACCAACCATGTGGTGATCTGCGGCCACGGAAGAACGGGGGGCATCCTGGGGAGGGTTTTGGAGTCGCGCAATTTCTCCTACCTTGTGATCGACCTCGACCCCACGGTGATAGACAGCCTTCATGCCCGTGGTATTCCATGTATCTATGGGGATGCAAGTAATCCGGAGATACTTGCTAGAGGCGGTGTTGGGAGATGTAAAGTGCTAGTAATAACCTACCCCGACCTTATAGCGACCGAGCTCACCGTGAGAAACGCCCTCAGGATTAACCCCAAGCTTGATGTGGTTGCCCGTGTCCACTCCGATTCAGAAGCCAAAGCGCTACGGAAAATAGGCGTCGCCGAGCTGGTGCACCCCGAGTTCGAGGCAGGGCTGGAGATCATCCGCCACACCCTGCATCGTTTCGGGATGAGCACTGTTGAGATCCAGTACATCGTGAACAGCCTCAGGGATGATTGGGATGGTTTAGATACAGGAGGTAGAATTGACCCGCTTTATCCTGGTAAGACATGGACAGACAGTATGGAACCGCATGGAGAGGTTCCGGGGGAGGGCAGACATTGACCTTGACGAGGTAGGGATAGAGCAAGCGGAACTAACTGCAAAGAGGCTTTCCCGCTGGCCTGTATCAGCCATCTACTCAAGCCCTCTAAAGCGGGCGCTTACAACCGCCGGCATTATATCAAGACACGTGGGTCAGCCGGTCATTCACTTGAGCGGGTTGATTGACATAGACTACGGCAGTTGGCAAGGGCTTTCTGTCGAGGAGGTAAGAGTGCGAGACGGAAAACGCTACGAGCTCTGGCTTGAAAATCCCCACTTGGTCACCTTCCCCGACGGGGAGAGCCTTGGGGATGTAAGAGACAGGGTAACCGCTGCGCTCGATGGGCTTTCAAGAAAGCACGAGGAACAAACGGTTGTCCTTGTCTCCCATAAGGTGGTATGCAAGGTTCTACT
Organism: Dehalococcoidia bacterium; assembly: GCA_034435115.1. Taxonomy (GTDB): domain Bacteria; phylum Chloroflexota; class Dehalococcoidia; order E44-bin15; family DAOWNJ01; genus DAOTXZ01. The sequence goes on from DAOTXZ010000069.1 coordinate 4,958, forward strand.
CTTGAACCTCCTCGGAATGGACATCTCACAGTTTTGGCGGGTGGAGCAGGATGTCTCCGCCATCAATGTCTTTGAGCTGAGGGGTGGCTTTTACACTGTAACCCTGCTCAATGACACCTGCCATCTAAGGGGCCTGGCTTCAACCCCCAGGTCCGTTACCTAGGGAGAAGCAATGACTGTCTCTGAAATTGTTCGTCTGCTAGCACGGGAATACGGAGAACGCCCATGGCAACCACACCACGACCCTGTCTCCGAGCTGGTTCTGGCCATTCTCTCCCAGAACACTTCAGATATAAACTCAGGATCAGCCTTCAACAGACTTGGATCTAAATTTGGCAACTGGGAGGCGGCGGCAAATGCCGCTCCAGAGGAGATCGAAGCATCTATCAGGTCGGCAGGGCTTTCGAAAGTCAAGGCAAGCCGAATCAAAGCGGCTCTGCAAAACATCCTGGCCAGAGAAGGCTCCCTCGACCTGGACTTTCTCCGGGGGCTATCGTTGCCCGAGGCGAAGAAATGGTTGCGGCAACTCCCCGGGGTGGGACCAAAGACAGCGGCATGTGTGTTGCTGTTTTCCTTGGGGAAGCCTGCCTTGCCTGTTGACACCCATCTCTACCGAGTTTCAAAGCGCCTTGGGTTAATAAACTCCAGAGTATCTCCCGAGAAAGCACACGAAATATTGGAGGGGATGGTTCCATCTGAGGTGATTTATCAGTTCCACCTCAATATGATAGAGCACGGCAGGCGAGTATGCCATTCAAAGCGACCTAAATGTGAGGAGTGCACCCTCAGCGGAGAATGTCCTTCAAGCTTTATAGGTATAGGAAGCGATGAAAAGAGAGGATTTTGACGAACTAGTGGCAAAGGCACTTGATGATCTGCCCCAGGAGTTTCAGGAGGGACTGGAGAACATCGCCATCGTAGTTGAGGACTGGCCCAGCCAGGATCAACTCTCGAGGGTGGGTCTCAGGTATCGGAACGAGCTTCTCGGACTTTATGAAGGCGTTCCGCTCACCAAAAGGAGCCTCCAGCAGACGATCCTGCCCGATAAGATAACCATCTTTCGGAGACCAATCGAGATGACCTGTCGCTCGGACGAGGAGATTGTAAAGGTGGTTCAGGATGTTGTTCGCCATGAGATAGCCCATCACTTTGGAATCAGCGACGAGAGGCTTGAGGAGATAACCGGGGAAGGCACCTAGAGGAGGAATTATGAGGCAGGTTAAAGTAGGCATTATTAATGTTACCGGCTATGCAGGAATGGAACTGGCTCGATTGCTTTTCCGCCACCCCGGGGTTCGCCTCACCTCAGTAACAGGGCGGAGCGGCGCCGGGCAGAAAGTGGGGAAGGTTTTTCCCCACCTCGCCGAAATTGAGCTCACCATCGGGGCAGAGCTGGGGGAGGTAGACCTGGTATTCTCCGCCCTGCCCCACAAGTCAAGCTGCGAAGCAGTTCTACCGGTATTGAATCAGGGCAAAAGGGTGATTGATATTAGCGCTGACTTCAGGTTGAAAGACCCCGAGGAATACAGAAGGTGGTATGATTTCAGCCATCCTGCGCCTGAGCTTCTCAACGAGGCGGTCTATGGTCTGGTAGAACTAAACCACCCCCAGATTGCCTCGGCCCGCTTGGTCGCCAATCCCGGCTGCTACCCCACCGGGGCTATCCTCGCCTTAGCCCCAGCCGTCAAGGAGGGATTGATCCGGCCGGAGATCATTATCGACAGTAAATCGGGGGTATCAGGCGCCGGCAGAACCCTCAGTATAACCACCCACTTCGCTGAGGCGAATGAAAATGTCTCACCCTATGCCCTGGATGGACATCGCCACCTCCCCGAGATCGTTCAGGAGCTGAGGAGACTAAACCCAGCCCTTTCGCCCTCGGTGACCTTCGTTCCTCATCTCGTGCCGATGACGCGGGGGATTCTAAGCTCATGCTATGCCACGCTGGAGGAGGGGAAGATAGAGATCAGTGAAAAGGGGAGGAGAGAGCTAAGGGAGCTTTATCGGGAGTTTTATAAGGGGGAGCCATTTGTAAGAGTGGTCGATGCCCCACCCCAGACCAAGCAGACCTGGGGAAACAACCTTTGCCTCATCCATCCCACCATTGACCTGAGGACGGGAAGGCTCATTGTTATTAGCGCGATTGATAATCTGGTAAAGGGGGCATCGGGGCAGGCGATCCAGAGCATGAATATTATGCTTGGCTTCCCTGAGACAACAGCACTGGAGGGGCTGGCAATATATCCATAGGATATATTGCCAGCCCCTCCCCCGTCTGCTATAATCCCTAAAACGCCCCCATCGTCTAGAGGCCCAGGACGTCAGCCTTTCAAGCTGGAAACAGGGATTCGAATTCCCTTGGGGGCACCACAAGCCTTTTGGTGACTACTCTCCAAGCTCCAGGTGCGACTCCCCCCATCTTTCTGCATGCTCCCGCTTCAGCCTCTGGAATTGTGCCTGGAATGAGGCTGAGGCGATCCCATCAGCGGTCATCAGAACAGCATCCTCTCTATTGTCGGTATAGTATCCCCGCCGCACCCCGACCCTCCTAAACCCATACTTCTCATAGAGTGCTTGGGCTGGCCGGTTTGAGGCGCGCACCTCCAAGGTAACCATCCGGGCATTCCGCAGCACAGCAAGCTCGATAGCTGAAATAAGCAGAAGCCCACCGATTCCCCTCCGGCGATATGCTTCCCGCACTGCAATTGTGGTGAGATGGACTTCGTCCATCATAAACCAGAGTCCAGCAAAGCCTAGAATGTGTTGCCCAGTCGAAGGATGCGATACCTCCCCGGAAAATCGGCGCCTCAGCCAGCGAAGTGGCCCGGAGCCCCCTGATTGAACACTTACCTCCTGCCGAGCAGGCTTACCCTCCTCTTCGTAAGCCACAAGGTAACGCGTCAGCCTGTTAAAGCGGAGATCGTGCTTGTAGGTAGAAGGGGACCAGGAATTAGCAAATGATTCACGATCTATCTCAGTGACCTGGGGAATATCGCCCATTTCTATAGGGCGGACTCGATAGCCCAAACTCTCTCCCTCTTGAGCATCGATATGACAAATTAGAACCCTGTTTCCTATAATTTTACCATGTCGTGCCTTTTCCACAACTATCTTTTTCCAGTCTATTTCGTTATATTAAATGCACAGGATAACCAGGAGGTTATCAGGTGCAAAATGAGGAGAGCCTGGTTCAGCGAGCACAGCGTGGGGACCAAGATGCCATTGCCCGGCTATATGAAGGTTACTTCGACAGGATTTATCGATACATAGCTCTAAGAGTGGGCAGTCGCGAGGATGCAGAGGACATTACCGAGCAGGTCTTCCTCAGGGTTCTGGAATCCATCGGCTCCTTCAAATGGCGCGGTATCCCCTTCGCTGCCTGGCTCTTCCGGATCGCCCATAATCAGGTGATTGATCACCTACGGAAGACAGCCAAAGGGGAGGGCTTGCCCCTCGATGAATCAAAGGCGAGCGCCGCGATGGAGGCCGAGCTCTTGGTGGAGCAGAAACTTGATATCGAGCAGTTGCTTGTTGCGGTGAAGCATCTCACCGAAGCGCAGCAGGAGGTGATCTCCCTCCGATTCGCCGCCGGGCTATCTATTGCCGAGACAGCGAGGGCGATGGGAAGGAGCGAGGGGGCGATAAAAGCCCTCCAGCACAGCGCATTAGTGGCACTACGAAAAAGACTGGTGGAGAGGCGATGAGCATGGGATTTGAGGAAATCCTTGATGACTGCATCGAGCGCATCCTGGTCAAAGGCGAGACCATCGACGGGTGCCTTATGGCTTACCCGGGGCAGGCAAAGGAGCTTGAACCCCTGCTCAGGATTGCCCTTGCCAGTGCCAAGGCGTCCCAAATCGAACCTCGCTCCGAGTTCAAGGCAGAGGCCAGATACCGCTTCCTCTCGGCACTTTCTGCCAAAGGGCGGGGGCGGGAAAAGCGACGCTCTTTGGGATTGCGGCGCTGGGTGGTAGCCTCAATAGCAGTACTCGTCTTTCTTCTTGCCGGTGGTGGAACAGTCGCTGCATCGTCAGGCGCCATGCCCGGCGACCCCCTTTACTCGGTTAAGTTAGCAACCGAGCAAGTCCGGCTGTTCCTTGCCACCTCAGATGTAGCTAGGGCGAGGTTGCACGCCCAATTCGCCGATACAAGGGTAGCTGAGATTGTGATAATGGCCGGGAGGGGCAACTCCGAAGCAGTGGAGATGCTAACCGAGCGCCTCACCAACCACCTGGAGCAGATAGTGAATCTGGTTGGTGGTGAGGAGGGGGCAGAGATCGACGTGCTAGTGGCACTTCTGGAGGGAAATGCTCAACGGAATCAGGCTGCCCTTGAGCTTGCCCTGGAAGAGGTGCCACCGCAAGCAATACCAGCGCTTCAACATGCCATGGAGATGTCCAGAACGGGATATGAAAGGGCTATCCAGGCTATTGAAGGCCATGGCGGAGGCAACAGGTGACACTTGGGAGGCAGAAGAGCCTCAAGAATTGGCGGCGACCAAATGGGAGTTTTTCGTTAAGTAACAGGAAAAGGAAATGTATCGCATAGCGGTAGGCCTGTTAGTCATCGCGCTGATAACTGTCCTCGCTGTTGCCTGTAAGCCAGGGCTATTCCTCAAGGTAACCGCGCCCCAGGATGAGAGCGAGGTAAATACCAGCATCACCCTTGTCAGTGGCACCACCATCCCCGGCGCTGTGGTGAGTATATGGGTAGATGATGAGGTGAAGATAGCCCAGGTTGATGAGGATGGCAACTTCAGCGTTACAGTCACCCTCGAAGAGGAACCGAACATCATCGAGGTTATCGCCAGCGACTGGCAGGGGAATGAGAAGCGCACTATGCTAATAGTTTTCTATATCCCCTAAATCGGTGCTAACCAAATGGCAATCTTCTCGTTATAAGGAATAAAGGAAAAAAGACAGGTGAAAGGGGGAATAAGTTGAGGATTTTACAGGGTTTCATGGCTTTGGCGCTGGTTTGCGCGCTGGTTGCTGGCGGCGTAGGAGCCGCATTTGCCCAGGGCAATCCTAGCGGTGGCCCGCCCGGGCTCCACAGCCGTCATGGCTTATTCGGCGAAGTGAGCGGCAAAAATGACGATGGCTTTACTCTCACCACAAGGCAGGGCGATAAAGTGACCGTGACGGTCAATGGAGGCACCAAATTTAAGATCCCAAGCAATCCCAGGCTGTCTTCTTGCGACATCAGCGACGGCGACTGGGTGGCAATAACAGGCACATGGGTTGGTGGTAACTTCGCCGCCAGGATAGTCCATCTGGTGCCTGGCCAGGGCTTGCACTTCCACTTTGTTGGAGAGGTTAAAGCGAAAGCTACTAACGATAGCAACAGGACACCTGTATCAATTACCGTGGACTGTAAGAAAGTAGGAGAAATCACATTCTCCGTCAACGGGGATACTCTGTACCGACCGGAGGGCACAACGTTTGAAGCAATCCAGAAGGGCGATATGGTAACCGTGGTTGCCTCAGGGTGGGACGCTGAAGCAGGCACTGCGACGGCAGTTGTGATTGTGCTGCACTGACTGGAGTAATAGCCTTAGCGCCATGAGAAAGGGGCGGGCTCCTTCGGAGCCTGCCCCTCTTAGCTAGCCACCCGCTCTCTCTCCAGAAATCTCTTGATCTCCTCACGCTCAAACCTCCGGTCACCACGGCTACCGACCCTGTATGCCCTCAGTAGCCCGTTATTGCTCCACTTCCTCACCGTATTGGGATGAACATGGAGCAATCCCGCCACCTCGCGGGTGGTCAATAGACTATTGCCATTTCCCCGCTCATTCATCATCGTGCCCCCGCTCCAAAGGATCACTTTCAATTTCTTTGGCATTAATTATACTTAATTATGCTACTATGACAAAGACCTGTCAACGCCCCTTTTATACATTTTTCCTAACTTGACCTACCTTATTTTGCATGCAGTATCACCTGCCTGCAATAGCCCATTCGGGTCAAAACGGGTGGGACATTAGTGCTGGAGGGAGGTACCATGACCTTTGTTCAAAATCGTGCCCAAGGAGCTAAAAAACAGAAACCCACCGGTGAGGTTCAACAGCCGCCAAGGACTAGATCTTTACCTTTCCAAACCTCTCCCACTCGCTGTAGACACAGCCACAATATTTCTGGTGGTACAGGTTGAGCTCCCTGGATACGCGGTGGCTCTCCCTGAAGCCCGGCCTCAGGTCCTCATAGTAGAAGTGGACGCCATGCTCCCTCCCCACCTCCTCCCCAACCTGCTTGAGGAGCTCATGTTTCTGATAGGGGCTGATTAATAGGGTGGTGGTAAAGGCATCACAGCCATTCTCCCCAGCAGCCTGGGCAGTTCTGGAAAGGCGAAGCCGGAAACAATCCCTGCAGCGCTCCCCCTCATGCCCAACCACCGCCCGAAAATAGTAAATCATATCATAACCCGGGACAACGATAAGCGGCAAACCGACTGAATGTGCATATGCCTGCATTGAATCGAGACGGCGCTGGTGCTCACTGAAGGGATGAATATTGGGATTATACCAGAGGGCGGTTACCTCAAACCCATGCTCTTTAAGGTGCCTTACTGAATAAATAGCACAAGGGGCGCAGCAAGTATGAAGCAATATGAAGGCCATTTTTAACTCTTAATTATCTCGGCGCATCCGCATTTATGGAAATAGAACAAACAGGTCAAAAAAGGCCCATCTGAGGCGATTGCCCCTTGCTGTGGGGCAATCCCAGATGCTCATAGGCGAGCCTGGTAGCTACCCTTCCCCGCGGTGTTCGCTCCAAGAAGCCTAGCTGCAAAAGGTAGGGCTCATAAACATCCATAATGGTATCTGCATCCTCGCTGATAGAGGCAGAAATAGTGTCCAGCCCAACAGGACCACCATCGAACTTCTCAATAATGGTGCGAAGCACCCTGTGATCAAGCTCATCCAGTCCGATGCAGTCGATATCCAGCATCGCCAGCGCCTCTCTAGCCACAGTCTCGGTGATCACCCCATCAGCCATCACCTGAGCATAGTCTCGAACCCTCTTAAGCAACCGATTGGCTACCCTGGGTGTGCCTCGGGCACGGCGAGCGATCTCTACGATACCCCCCTCCGCCACCTCCACCCCAAGAATGCGAGCCGACCGCCTGAGGATTTGCTCGATTGCCTGTTCACTATAGAAATCGAGCCGATAGACGGCTCCAAATCGATCGCGCAGAGGAGCACTGAGCATGGCGAAGCGGGTTGTCGCCCCAACTATAGTGAAACGGGGGAGGCTTAGCCGAAGGCTTCTCGCCCCAGGACCCTTTCCGATAATGATATTAAGTGCAAAGTCCTCCATAGCAGGGTAGAGCACCTCTTCAACAGTCCGACTCAGGCGGTGGATCTCATCGATGAAAAGGATGTCCCCCTTCTGAAGATTAGTAAGGATGGCGGCAAGATCCCCAGGCCGCTCCACAGCGGGGCCCGAGGTGGTTTTAATGCTCACCCCCATCTCGGCAGCCATGATATTGGCTAAGGTAGTCTTCCCCAGTCCCGGTGGACCGTAGAAAAGGATATGGTCTAGCGCCTCCCCCCTCCCCCTAGCAGCAGCAATAGCTATCTTGAGATTCTCCTTAACCCTATCCTGACCGACATAATCGGCAAGGCACTTGGGACGGAGGCTAGTATCAAGGACTGTATCCTCAGCCCTTGGCTTGCCTGAAGTTATGCGCTCCATTTCACTTACCTCTTAAAATTATATCACACTCCGACAAGCCAAAGGAGAATTGACACCCTCACCGGGATAAGATACACTTTACCTAGCCTTCCAAAGTTCCGATTAGGAGAATTTACAATGCCAAGCAAAAGCAAAAGGGAATGGCGAGAAAAGGTGGTCGAGCCCACCCTAAAACGGTTCCCCGAGCGCCAGGAAAGGTTCGAGACCACCTCAGGGGTGGAGATCGACACCGTCTACACGCCGGAGGACCTTAATGGCTTTGATTATGTAACCGCACTGGGCTACCCCGGGGAATTCCCCTTCACTAGGGGGGTTCAACCGACGATGTATCGGGGAAGACTCTGGACAATGCGACAGTATGCAGGGTTTGCCTCCGCCGAGGAGTCAAATCGACGCTACCGTTACCTTTTGGAGCAAGGCCAGACGGGCTTGAGCGTTGCCTTCGACCTCCCTACCCAGATCGGCTATGACTCCGATCATCCTATCTCTCAGGGGGAGATAGGGAAGGTCGGGGTGCCCATAGATACCCTGAAGGATATGGAGATACTCTTTCAGGGGATTCCCCTGGATAAGGTGAGCACCTCGATGACCATAAACTCAACCGCCCCCATCCTGCTTGCAATGTACATCGTCGTCGCCAAGAAGCAGGGAGTAGACCCAGAGAAGCTGGAGGGGACCATTCAAAATGACATCTTAAAGGAGTATGTTGCCAGAGGCACTTACATCTTTCCGCCACGCCCATCCATGCGGCTGATCACAGACATATTTGAGTACTGCCGCAAGCATGTCCCCCGGTGGAATACCATCAGCATCAGTGGCTACCATATGAGGGAGGCGGGAGCCACCGCCGCTCAGGAGATAGCCTTCACCCTAGCAAATGGGATTGCCTACGTTCAGGCGGCGGTGGATCGGGGGCTTGATATCGACGCCTTCGCCGGAAGGCTCTCCTTCTTCTTCGCCAGCCACAACAACCTCTTTGAGGAGGTGGCTAAGTTCAGAGCAGCACGCCGGCTCTGGGCGAAGATAATGCGCGATCGCTTCGGGGCAAAAGACCCCCGCTCCTGGATGCTACGCTTTCATACCCAAACCGCCGGCTCAACCCTAACCGCACAGCAGCCACACAATAATATCATTCGAACCACCATTCAAGCACTGGCCGCAGTTCTGGGTGGAACCCAATCGCTGCATACCAACTCATGGGACGAGGCCTATGCCACGCCAAGCGAAGGAGCAGTGACCATTGCCCTCAGAACCCAGCAGATCCTTGCTTATGAGAGTGGGATCGCCGATACCGTTGACCCACTCGGCGGCTCATACTTGGTGGAATACCTCACCGATTCCCTAGAGAGGGAGGCAAAGAAATACATCGACAAAATCGATCTCCTTGGTGGGGCTGTCGCCGCCATCGAGCAGGGATATATGCAGCGTGAGATTCAGGAGAGCTCCTACCGCTATCAAAAGGAGGTCGAGACCGGGCAGCGCATCGTGGTGGGGGTAAACAAATTCGTTTCCCCACCCCCCAAGATAGAGGGCCTCCTGCGCATCAACCCTGAGGAGGCAAAAAGGCAACTGGAGCGCCTTGCCCAAGTGAAGAAGGAGAGGGATAACATAAAAGTCAGTGCTGCCCTCAAGAAGCTTGAGGCGGCGGCTCAGGGCAGCGAGAATACCATGCCAGCGTTCCTTGAATGTGTCGAGGCCTACGCCACCATCGGGGAGATGTGCAACGTTCTCCGTAGGGTGTTCGGCGAGCAGAAAGAGGCAATTGTCGTCTAGGAGGATATAATGATCAAGAGGATTGATCACATCGCCATCGCAGTTAAGAGCCTTGATGAGGCATTGGCTCTCTTCTCTCAGCTATTCGGGCTGAAGCCATCGAAGATTGAAACCATCCCCGATCAAGGGGTAAAAGCGGCCGTTGTCCATATCGGAGACGGGGAGCTAGAGCTCATCGAGCCAATCGACCCCGAGGGAGGGGTGGCTAAGTTCTTGGAGAGGCGAGGGGAGGGTATACATCATATCTGCCTCGAGGTAGATAAGATCGATGAAGAACTCGGGTCGCTCGCAAAAAGAGGTGTTGAACTCATAGATAAAAAGGGGAGGATGGGACTGGCGGGGAAGGTCGGCTTCTTGCACCCCCGTGCCACAAAAGGGATCTTGATCGAGCTAGCTGAGAAGGTTTAGGAGGCTTTCTCTCATGTCAGAGGAAAGAAGAATTCGGGTAGTGGTGGCAAAACCTGGGCTTGATGGGCATGATCGAGGGGCAAAGGTGGTGGCTCGAGCCCTGCGCGACGCCGGGATGGAGGTAATCTACACCGGACTTCGCCAAACCCCGGAGATGATTGCAGAGACTGCCCTCCAGGAGGACGCGGATGTTATTGGCCTAAGCATCCTCTCCGGGGCACACAAGGAGCTATTCCCGCTTATCATGGCGCGTCTCAAAGAGAAGGGAATGGATCATGTGACGGTGGTCGCTGGTGGCATTATACCTGAGGATGACATCCCCTTCCTGAGCCAGATAGGGATAAGAGGCGTTTTCGGGCCAGGAACGCCAACTGGAGAGATCATCAATTTTATCAGGAGCACTGTGGCCGAAAAGAAGAAGGCTGGAAGTCCCTAGATAACAAGGGCCTCGACAAATTGCCCAGAGCTTTTTAAGGTCCCAAGGAGTAAGAGCATGTCGTATGCTAGAGCCCTACGCTGTCGAGAGTGTGGAAAAGAGTATCCCCATTCCCCAATAAGCATATGCGAGGTCTGCTTCCGCCCTTTAGAGGTAGTCTATGACTATGAGGCAATTGCCAGGGTGATCAGCCGGGAAAAGATCACTAGCGGCCCTCCAACCATGTGGCGCTACCGTGATCTGCTGCCTGTCGATAGTGAAGTAGTTGATATTAGCACCGGCTTCACCCCGCTTATCAAAGCCAATAATTTGGGGCGGGTGCTGGGGCTTTCAGATCTTTACATCAAAAATGACTGCGTCAACCCGACCTACTCATTCAAGGATCGTGTTGTCTCGGTAGCCATCACCAAGGCGAGGGAGTTTGGCTTTGATACCGTCGCCTGCGCCTCGACAGGAAACCTCGCCTGTAGTGTCGCCGCCTATGCCGCCAAGGCTGGCATGAAAGCATATGTC
>DAOTXZ010000070.1:0-10866 GCA_034435115.1 Dehalococcoidia bacterium
ATAGTCATAGGTGCCATCCTCGTCGCTGGTTATGGTGACGGGGACGGCTGCCTGATTGCCAATGTTGATGTAATCCGGGATATCGATAGTAACCACAGGCGGGGTGATGTCGTAGGTCACCTCATTATCGGTGCTGGTCGAGGCGGTGTTGGGGTTGCCGGCGGCATCATGGGCTACCCCCGCTGCGATGCTGGCAGTTAGAACCCCCTCACTCATGCCGCTAACAGCCACATTGTAGGTGGTGCCACTGCCGGTCACGGTGTCTGTGCCACTGCTGAGCGTCACATCCCCGGTGGCGAAGTCGCTAACCGGCTCGCTGAAGACCACGGTGAAGTTTATGGGCGAGGTGTTGGTCGGGTCAGCCTGCCCCAAAGCCTGGTCAATGGTAACCGTGGGTGCTACCGTGTCCTTGGTGGCGGTGTCCTGGGGCGCACTGCCCCTATTCCCAGCTCTATCTGTAACCGAGGCATCGGCGGTGATGGTCCCATCGTCAAGCCCGCTGAGGTCAAGGCTCAGGTTAACAGGAATGCCACCAGTTATAGAACCACTGCCGGTTACATGGGTTACGCCATCGCTGATATCATAGTCATAGGTGCCATCCTCGTCGCTGGTTATGGTGACGGGGACGGCTGCCTGATTGCCAATGTTGATGTAATCCGGGATATCGATAGTCACCGTGGGTGGGGTGGTATCCACAGTTGAATAAGTAGCCGTCACCGTGATCGTTCCACCCGCCGTGCCTGTATGAAAGGGACTCGCTGGGGAAGTACTGACCAAATAATATGTGACCCCGCTTACTGTTACGCTGGACGGAAAGCCCGAATACGTAACCCATTTGTTGCTCCCTGTGGAGATGTCGGAGCTAGGACCGGGGCTAGTGAAGGTTACTGAAAAAGTATGTTCATATGCCGGAGGAGGACTAGCGCCGTAAGTGCCGGTTATAGTTATGGATTGCCCACCTGGAAGCCCACTGGTAGCGAAATTCACTTTATTCGCGTCCGTAAATGTTGTTATTGCTGTGTTTGTTCCATCGGTTGCCGTTACCGTATATGTTCCAGCTATCCCGTCCAACTGATAGATGCAGGTGAAGCTGCCGGCATCATCAGTCACCGCATAAACCGCATCTATTGCGCCGTCCGGCCTTTCAATGGTGACGGTGACATCGGCAGAAGCGTTGAAGCCAGTGCCAGATATGGTCACCGTCTCCCCCGGGGCATAGTCCGGCTTATCCGTCCAGATCCATGCCCCTGTCCCGGCCAGGGCTGGCGCCGCCACTGGCAGCATCAACCCCAGCGCCAGAATTAGCGCCACTATTGCCAATAATACCCTTCTCATCTCACCCTCTCCTTTCTAAGATCACCTCCACTATCGAGGTGAGGCAATTAGAAAAAGAGCCACCTGGCTCGCTTTGGGATTTCGCAAGACACTGTGGCTCAGCTATTGACAAAAAAGTCTAATTGTGTATAATTAAAAATGCATAGGGTGTCTCGCGCGCCCGATGCCCCGACCCCGGCAGTGCCCCCTGCGCGGGGTCTCCTATTTAGTTGTGAGCTCGTTCCAGCTTCCTCCAAAAAAGGGAGCTAGCCCGGCTACGCGGGGCTAGCTCCCCGATTCCCCTCACTTCACCCCAGGCCTCTCGCGCGCCTGGCACGGACCTCGATGGTGCCCCCCATTAAAGGCCCGCTATTCGGTTATAGGACGATATCTCTTGTAAACGAAAAAAACCGACCCAGGCGGGTCGGTTTTGCTATTGGCTCCCCAGGGTTCAAGCAACCAGACTAAAAACCCTGGTTCGTCGCCCCCCCAGAATACAATGTTCAATTCTTAAAGACCTTGCGGAAACTAGAGAACAATGTAGCACACATTTTAGCTACTGTCAAGCTTTCGAACCTCAATCCACTTAACATATCTTACACGGTTTTAAGATATTCCGGTCTTCGCAGCGGGGGCTCGCTTTGAACTAAGAGGATATTCTCAAAAACCTCACGAATGAATGAGGCGCTCTATACCGAAGATAATGATGAAAGAGGCCAATAATGTCTCAGCGGCGAGAATAAGTTTATTGGGTTCCTGGATAATTAGCCTGCCTTCTATCCAGAACAGGATAAAGACATATAGAAGGATTACACCCAGAGCAATAACTAGGCTATTGGCGACAGCTTTCCTCATGGACCTACTATGCTCCCTTACTGCTGTCCTATACATTATTATGTAGGCTACCTATTTCAATTATCAATAGCCCAAGTGGCTCACTATGTATGGTCATTCAGTGGTGGGAAGCCAGTACCACCCGCATCCACCACGCAGTCCAACCAAAGAATATGCCCTCCGGTCGGGTTAACCGAAGAGCATAAGTCTTCCACAGGTGGCAACCTGACCGTCAGAGCTCTGGTGAACCCTAGGCTCGCAGCCCTGCGCCCCCGCCCTCAAGCGGGTCTGCCTTTATCGCCGTTTAGTGCTAACTTTATCTCATCCCTCTCGCTAACAAGTTAGATAGCACATCACTTTAGACCTGCCAAATAACTAAAGCGAGAAGTAACCCTCAGGAGTGAACAGCAACATAATAGCTACGATGGGGATTTGACCGATAGCGGCAAAACTGTTATATTGTAAATGGCATGAGGATCCTGGGTATCGAAACCTCCTGCGATGAAACAGCGGCTGCAATTGTAGAAGACGGGACTATCATCCTCTCCAACATCATCTCCTCCCAAGTTGAGATCCATGCCAGATATGGTGGCATTGTCCCTGAAGTGGCGTCCCGTCAACACCTCCTAGCCATTATCCCTATTATTCAAAAGGCGATGGCAGAGGCAAATACAAGCTGGCAGGAGCTCGACGCCATTGCCGTCACCATAGGGCCAGGGCTTGCCGGCTCTCTAATCGTAGGCATAAATGTAGCCAAGGCGATCGCCTTCTCCCGGGCCCTCCCCATTATCGGGGTAAACCACCTGGAAGGACATATCTACGCCAATTGGCTCCACGAACAGGGCGACCGCCCCGCCTTCCCCCTTGTCTGCCTCATCGTCTCCGGAGGGCACACCGAGCTTGTCCTTATGAAAGGGCATGGCGATTACCTTCCCCTGGGGAGAACGAGGGACGATGCCGCCGGCGAGGCATTCGATAAGGTAGCCAGGATCCTGGGGCTGGGCTATCCTGGGGGCCCTGTTATTGAGCAGACTTCCACCTCGGGCGACTCCTCCGCCTATCGTCTGACTCGCCCCTGGCTCAAGGGCACGAATGACTTCAGCTTCAGCGGACTGAAGACGGCGATGCTTCACCTAGTAGAGAATATCTCAGCCAGAGGGATGGGCTCTCTCCCTGTAGCTGACCTTGCTGCCAGTTTTCAAGAGGCTGTGGTCGATGTCCTGGTTACCAAGACTATAGCCGCGGCAAAAAGACACAGGGCAAATCAGATCTTGCTTGCCGGCGGCGTCGCCGCCAATCGCCTTCTCCGCGATACAATGGTTCGCCACTCGCCGATTCCCGTCCTTCTCCCAAAACCGATCCTCTGTACCGATAATGCGGCTATGATCGCCGCCTGTGGCTACTACCGCTTGAGAGGGGGCAAGGTAGATAGCTTGGAGATGGATATACATCCCAACCTGAAGCTGGCTTGAAATGCCGGCTCAGGCGAGCGGGCACTCGGAGCACCTTCGATCAAAGCAGAACGTCTATATATACTGACGCCAAGGTCGAGGTGATCCTTCCAGTAACCGGTCGCCTCCACCATAAGCCCCGGCTCGGCCTCTGCCACCAGCTTAAGAAATCCCCTAACCACCCCCTTCAATGTCCAGGGGTTGTTAGGCATATCCAAAAAAAAGATTGCAGTGAACCCAGCACTCACAGAGACCAGGGCCGACGCCGCTGAAAGGGCGGCCGCACAGCTAGCCTTGGTGCTACCACATCCCCTCCACAAGGCAAACGTGCGCGGTGGTTACAAGACCCGCTCAATTTTCCACCAGCCCGATACTCACCCCTCGCTGTTCCTGAATCCTCAGAAGAACGTCTAGCACTGCTTCGGTTGTGGGGCAAAGGGCACCATCCGCCAGCTATTGGAAACCCTTGGGCCTAAGCCCCCTGCAAGCAATTTTCCAGCTAGGGTTGACCAACAGGGGCTAGGGTTATCACTTGGCTGAAAGAAATGGGCCGACCCCTTGGCGAATAAGATAGCGACTTGCTACACGGAATATAGGGCTTATGAATGCGGTTGTGGCAGATACCCTGCATTTCCTATCTCTTGCGGCTCTCCTTATGACCCTCATTGCCACACTCGAAGGGTGTGGCGGTTCTTCTCCGAGCGTGCCCAGGTGTTTGCCGATATGGAGAAGCCAGCCGGCTATCTTTTGAAATCCCGCCCTTGGCTATAGACGCTGACGGGGTGAAAGACCAGTTGCAGGGCCACATCAGGAGGTAGAGGAAGAAGCTACGCTCCCTAGCTGAAAGAATGTTTCCAGAGCTAGGTCATAGTGTCCAATGTTGGCGCCCCAAGGCGGAGCGTGGAGCCATTAGTGGCAGGTTCAGCCCGGTCTTTGAGCCTATCCGTCGCAAGAATCTACCCCTAATCGTTCAGACACTAGGGGGGTAAGCATCGTTCGGGGCTGGGGCCTTGCCCATGCCGCTACTGGGGGAATGCTAAAGGGTAAAGCCTGGTATTGAAGTTTCCCTTGGCTTAAAGGTGCGCCCTTGGTCGAAGGTGCCAGCACACCTACCCTAGGAGCTACAGCAGCACCGAGACGAGGTAGCGTGGCCCTCGTTGGGAAGACACAGCTGGGCCGCTTGAGGTGAGGCTACCATCCCCAGCACAAGTTCAGGTAGCCATAGCAGATATAAGGAATACACGCCGTCAGAGTTTGCCAAAATAGTCCAGCTTGAAATCGAAATGGGCATAAGCCCAGAGGCCATCGCCAAAGAGGGTGAGGATACAGCCCACCAGCTGGAGCGGATGCTGAAGACCCTCGGGGCGGAGATCAAGGAGGCTCAAGTTGACATGTTCGCTGGCATGGAACTGGGAGAGGGCAGGGGAGGCATCGTTGAAGCCCAAAGGGATGAAATGGATGCTATCAAGGCACCAGCACCACCCCCGTTGCCCGCCCGGGCAAGGGGGTTAGCGAAAGAGCTGGAGAAGAGGGTAAAAGCTGATAGGCCCTGGGCAATCTTGGAAAGGAATGTAGATTTTGGCAACCTCAGCTTTGAGGATAGAGGGAGGATTTGGAACTACAAGCCGCTGCGAGAGGTTCTGGCTCAGGCTATCGGCATGGGAACAGAGGTTCAAATATACCAAGCGGGCTTCCTGAGCGACCAGCTTCAGGTGACCTTCAGGGGAATACCCAAGGAGAAGGAAGCCAAGATAACCAAAGCCATGAATTGAAGTCAACTAGGCTCAAACTCAGAATCACCGATTTCGCGTGGAGGCGCTCACAGGGAAGGGATAATTTCCTCCAAGTGTCTGCTCAATCGAGCAGCGCCTTCCACCATTTCACGAATGACCTCCTCCACGCTCAATATCTCTCTTATCAGCCCTGCTACCTGACCGCCGGCGAAAACACCCGTTACTTTGATGTCCTCATCAACATCCCTCTCGCTCAGCACCTCCGCAAGCAGGCTCTCCACATCTCTTGCTTCCGCGACCACCGCTGAAGGCGGCAAGGCGGTTCGAAGAAAGTCTTGGGTGAAGGCTCGCCATCGCAG
Source organism: Dehalococcoidia bacterium (assembly GCA_034435115.1). Classification (GTDB taxonomy): domain Bacteria; phylum Chloroflexota; class Dehalococcoidia; order E44-bin15; family DAOWNJ01; genus DAOTXZ01. The sequence continues at coordinate 5,692 of DAOTXZ010000070.1, forward strand.
GCTACCGCCCCCTCGAAGCTCGGTGCTAATGTCAGTGGCCTTGAGTATCACCTCCTTGAGGCTGTCATCTATTCCACATTCCTTGGTGGCTAAAAACCTAGTCCCCACCTGAACCCCCTCCGCTCCCAGCGCCAGGGCAGCGACAAAGCCGCGGGCATCGCCAATGCCGCCGGCGGCAATCACCGGTACCCTCACCGCGTCAACGACCTGGGGCACTAACACAAAAGTGGTGACACCCAGGGGCCCCACCAGGCCCCCGGCCTCAGTGCCTTGAGCGACAACAACATCAACCCCGGCAGCTTCAGCTTTTACAGCGTGACGGACTGATGGCACCACATGCATGACAGTGGCTCCAGCATCCTTGAGGATTTTAGCGAACCTCTCAGGATTCCCGGCAGTGGTGGCAAATATCCTTACGCCTTCCTCTAGGGCCACCTCCAGCGAGGCTTGGGCTCGATGCTCCATCGCCAGCAGGATGTTGACGCCAAAGGGCTTGTTAGTAAGTTCCCTCGTCTTGCGGATCTCCGCTCGCAGAGCTTTCGGCCCCATAGCCCCAGCCAGCAGCCCCAAGCCACCCGCGTTGGAAACAGCTGAAACCAGCCGCGACTTGGAAAAGCCGGCCATGCCTCCTTGGATTATAGGGTATCTGATGCCAAATTTGGCGCAAACCCTGTTCATAACCTTGTCCCCAGTTCAGACACGGTATCAACCCTCCATCGCCTCAGCCAAGTCGGCATCGGTGGTAATCACCCCCTCAACCAGCAGCTCGGCGATCTCATCATCGGACATCCCCAGAAACTCCTTGTAGACATATTCGTTGTGCTGACCTATGCAAGGGGCGGGCATCCTGGCCTCAAAGGGCGTCTCCGACAGCCTGTAGGCTGGCGCGTGATAGGCATGGCGACCGATCACCGGGTGCTCCATGAACTGAAAGTGCTGGCGGTGCTTCAGCTGAGGGTCTTCAAATAGGTCCTGAGGCTTGTTCACCACCCCTGCCGATACGCCAGCCCTCTGCATCAGAGCCACTACCTCCTCGGCAGCAAAATTGGCTGTCCACTCGCCCACAAGGTTGTTCAGCTCCTCCTCGTTTGCCTTCCTCGCTAAGATGGTGGCAAATTTGGCATCCCTGGTCCACTCGGGATTGCCGATGGCGTTGCAGAAGGCTCTCCACTCTTCATCGGAAAAGACAGCGATGACGCACCAGCGGTCGTCACCGCGGCAGGGAAAAGCGCCGTGAGGTGCGGCAGCAGGGTGCTGGTTTCCCATGGGGTTCCACACCCGATTGTTTACCGTGTAGTCCAGAATCGCTGGTGCAAGAAAGTTGACCGTTGCCTCAAGCTGTGAGCTGTCCAGGTACATACCCTTTCCCGTCCTTTTGCGGTAAAGAAGCGCCGCCATAAGGCAGATTATGTTGAAGCGCGGGGTTACAAAATCGGTGTAGGGGCCAAAGAGGCCTGTCGGGGCGCGATCCGGCCAGCCCACTAGATGGCCAAAACCGGCCAACACAGTGGCCTGTAGTCCGGTGCCAGCGAACTGGGTATGAGGGCCAGTTTGGCCCAGCTGCGATGTGCTGAGATAGATAATATCGGGCTTTATCTTCTTCACACTATCGTAGTCCAGCCCCAGCTTAGCCATCACCCCGGGGGTGTAGCCCTCAGCAACGATGTCGGCCCATCTGATCAGCCGGTGGGCGATCTCCTTTCCCTTGGGCATGGACATATCCAGGGTGATGCCGTACTTGTTGGGGTTCATCGCAGCGAAAAAGGCGTTGCGATCGATGCCGGGCTTGCCCTCTTTGAAGGGAACCCCTCCAGTTCTAGTCGGATCAGGCCTTCTGTGGCTTTCAACACGGACTACCGTCGCCCCGTGCCACGCCAATTCCTTGATAGAGCCGGGGCCAGTAGCTACCCAGCCGAAGTCAACGATCTTTACCCCATCCAGTGCATGTTTCCTTTCCATCTTACCCTCCCGGTCCTTTTTCTTGGGCACAGAGCCTAAATCACCCCCGCCTGCTTGAGCAATACTAGCTCCTCCCTAGAGAGCCACAACTCCCCCACATAGATCTCTTCGTTGTGCTCTCCAATAAGGGGCGGACGGCGCCAAACCCGCCACGGCGCTTCGCTGAGCTTGACAAAAGCCCCGGGATAGGTAATAGTATCGCCCAGCTCGGGATGCTTAACCTTCTCCCAGAATCCCCGTGCGGCAAGCTGGGGGTTTTCTAGTAAGTCCTTGGTGGTGCTCCAGGGGCTGAGGATAATCCCCTTCTCCATAGCTTCATTGTAGAGCTCCGCTTTGGTCTTGGTGGCCAGAAACTCGGCCAGTATGCCGGCCACACGATCGAACTCCTCCTGAGAAACGGTAGAATAATCAAGGGTACCCCAATCATAATCTTTCAGCTCCAGGGCCATGCCATCGCGGTTGGCCATTTCCACCAAGGCCTTGCTTGAGGCTCGCCCTCCAGCCCAACCTCCACCGGTCGGGCCCCAGCTTACTCGTCCGTCCTTGCATGGCCAATCTAAACGCATGATAAGCGGAGGCAAGTTTGCCCGCGGCGAAGCCATCATCCCCCCCAGCCTGGGCATATTGATACCCATCAGGTCCCAAAGCTCAGCCCAAAACCATGTGTTAGCCATGACGCTCTCTTGGACGGAGACATCAACGTGTTGTCCTTCCCCACTCACCTCCCGATAGTAAAGGGCAATCATGGTTCCCGCGGCGGCATGCGCCGAAGCGTTACAGTACGCCTGCTGAGCGGTTACCTGGAGCGGTGCTCTGTCGGGATTGCCCATGGGGTGCATCATGCCGCCGGTGGCCCAGCCAACGATATCGCTACCCTTGTAGTGGGCATAAGGGCCAGTCTGACCGAAGGGCGTGATCGAGGTGAGGATGATCTGTGGGTTGATTTCCTTGAGACCTGCATACCCGAGACCCAGGCTATCGAGATATCCCGGTTGAAACGACTCGACAACAATGTCAGCGGTCTTCACCAGTCGCTTGAAGATCTCAGCCCCATCGGGCTTCTCGATGTCCAGAGTGATGCCCCTCTTATTCAGGTTGTAGGCAAACCAATAAAGGCTTTTTTCAGGATGGGGGATGTCTTTATAGAAAGGGCCGATATTACGGGCAGCATCCCCTCCCGGTTTTTCCACCTTAATGACATCGGCACCGAGGTCACCCAAGATCTTGCCACAAAGCAGGCCCTTTTCATCGGTGAGGTCCAGCACACGATACGGGCCCAGGAGAGAATCTTTCCGCTCTTCACTCATCCCTGTCCTCCTTTCGTAATTTGCAACGGTCGCCAGCCTATCTCCCTGGCTTTATACCTCCTCCCATGAAAGCATAGTGCAAGTTTTCAAATGACCGGTTTCTGTTGTGAACTATCACCCCCTCTTTACGGCTGGTAATTTTGGTCATGGATCATCCTCCTATCCGTCGAGGCAAAGCCTCCACATAATAAATAACCTTCGATCCCTGGCCCCTTTCGCAGGGCTCGATGCCTTGGCATCAGCTAGAAGGTAGTGCACCGTGCCCTCCTTTAAGCTTTTGGCTCTATTTTAATCCGGAGGTGGACTATACTTTCATGTTACCATTCCTATAATAGTTTTACAGATCGGGCACTCGACTTCAAGCGCTCCACTCACCCCCCTTCCAGACTCGGCCCATCCTTGGCAATCAAAGGGTAGGCGCTTGGTAGCGCGCCATAGTATGTAAAGGGGTGCTTCCCATATCAAGCGCTGTGGCTATGTTAGAGCCTGCGACCGCTAGCTCTCAAGGCATGACACAAGCAGGGTTATCTAGCTTGTTGATTCGTCAGTTCTCCTATCCCCTATTTCCCTTTGAAAACGGGCCTCCTTTTCTCTTGAAAGGCTCTTATCGCCTCCTGGAAATCTTCTGTCCGCATAAGGGTCATAAGGGTAGATTTCTCAAATTCTATTTGATCCTTGATGCTGGCCTCCAGGCCCTGGTAAAGCCCCTTTTTGGCCATTCTTATGGCCAGGGGTGGTGCCTGTGCTATTCTTTTTGCCAGTTTATAAGTGGCTTCCTTCAACTCAGCTCCGGGGACAACCTCATTGACCAGACCTATCTCCTTGGCCTCTTTAGCCGTAATGGTCTTGCCGGTAAAGACTAGCTCGCAAGCCTTAGCTATCCCTACCAGACGTGACAGGAAATAGGTAGAGCCGGCTTCTGGGACTATGCCAAAGGTAACAAAAGGCAGTGAAAACCTAGCCTCTTCTGCTGCAATCCTTATGTCGCATTGCAAAGTAATAGTCAGGCCAGCGCCAATGGCAAGGCCGTTTATTGAGGCGATTACCGGCACCATATCCCTGAAGGGCAAATCATAGCGCTCTTCGCCAGTTAGCCCACCTTTCGCAGCAGTCCTCTGTAGCATCTCCTCAACGTCAGCCCCGGTGGAGAAGGCAGGGGCGACGCCGGTAATGACCAACACTCTTACATCCTTATCCTGTCCAACCTCTCCCAGCGCCTTGAAAAACTCGGCTTCCATCTCCCAGTCAAAAGCATTAAGCTTCTCCGGTCGATTAAGAGTAATAGTGGCAATACCCTCGGATTTCTCTAGGATTATGTATTTCATCCGAGCTCACCCCCTTTCTAACTGTATTATCCGCAATTTCCCACTTCAAATCCTGATAAGGCAATGCCCAGCCCTCACCGCCGTCGTGGCCAATGATAATATCCCAGCCCACCGCTGTCAACCCCCTTGAGAACCCCGTAACCCGCCCTGAGGCGTTTACGCCCTATGCTGTAACACTCGAAACCCTTCCTGCAGGAGCCTTCCCCAGGCCCCTGACCTGGTATAAAGATAATACTACCCCCTTCTACGCCTTAACATCTCCTAACAGCCCGCCTAGCCAGGCTCCTAGCGAACCTGTCCACCCCCTCTTGGATGGCAGCAAAAGCTCCCTGGGCACGGCCACCTCAGCCAGCTGGAAGACGATACGCCGGGCGTGGTGTACAATTCGGCCCCCCATCTTGATCAGCTTTATCTGAAGGGTGCGCAATGACCAGTCCTTTACTGCCTTGGGCAAGCCCAGCCTGCGCAGAGCGAGCACTTAAGCCACTGCGGGGTGAGGGTGGGCTTTCCCCTTCCAGTGTTTCAGGAGCAAATAAGGCTCTCAAGGAGGCCTTCAATAACTGGCGCAACCGTGATCTCTCCAC
>DAOTXZ010000071.1:0-7014 GCA_034435115.1 Dehalococcoidia bacterium
ATGGCATATATCCCATATGTGTTTGCTTCTGCATCATTATCTGAGAAGCGAGTGGCAGTATTCGGCGACTTCAGGCAACTTGCCCCCATATCGCAAGCATCTTCCACGAGTGCCCGAAAGTGGCTTCAACGGGATATCTTTGATGAGGCAAGGATTATTAAAGCGGTGGATTCAGGTATCAACGACTTGCGGTTAACACTTTTGGCTACACAGTACCGAATGCATCCAACTATATCTCGGCTAATTAATGCCGTAATCTATAAAGGAGACTTGCGAGACTGGACTGAAGTAGCACGGGCTACCCAACACATAACTCTGGTACCTCCCGAACCCGGGGATGGCGTAGTACTTTGCGATATTTCCTCAACGGTGCCTAAGTGCTACCGAGACGAGGCTACAGGCTCAAGATATAACCCGTTCAGCGCTGCTTCCTCGGTTGCTTTAGCTTACCAGGGAATTGCTTCCGGGATTCAGTCTATCGCTATCATTACGCCATATGCCACTCAAGCTCGCTTAATAAGAAGGATGTGCCTTGACTTGAAACTAGCAGGTGAGGTCTACGCTGCCACTGTCCATCGTTTCCAAGGCTCCGAGAGAGACGTCGTTATATTCGATTGTGTTGATAGTCTACCCTTGCCTGAGCCCGGTGTTCTTCTAAAGGGGGGGCATGGTAGTGATGCCATGCGTCTTTTGAACGTCGCCTTAAGCCGAGCACGGGGAAAACTCATTATCGTTGCTAACCTACCTTATTTTCGTCACAGGCTTTCTGCTTATGACACCCTTACTCAGATATTTGACTTCCTTCAAAAAACCGATGGTGCCCGTGAACTTAGAAAGTTGCTTACGAAAGACTTAAGCAAAACCACATCCTTTATCTCATTTCTTCCTGATCCTCAAGTCGCTCTTGCTACCCTCAGGCAAGACCTTTATAAGGCGGAAAAAGACATAAACATTGTTTGGCCCGTATCCATATCTGACACAAGACACATCCCATTATCACCGATAATGGATGCAGGAAGAAGGCATTGTAATATTTACCTAGGAGGCCCAAAAGAAGCATTTGACAGACTAGTAGGTAGGATACCCAATCTTCGACTTTGGCAAAGGGAACGCCCTCATGAAGGTATCATCAGCATTGACAGCAAGGTCTTGTGGTTCATTCGGTGGTACATAGACGAATCTCCCATGAACCTAAGCCTTCGTATAGAAATGCCAAAAACTGTTGAACTGCTAGAAAGATTGCTGGAATTAATGCCGCCAGATGTGAAGAAACCTAAGGATGAGGAGAAAATGCATAAGCAGCCCCTCGGCCTTTGTCCAAGATGTAAAAGTCCTCAGTTTATTGACCGTGTTCGCACGAAGTTAAAAGTCGTATGTCCAAATTGCACCTACAATCGCCCTTATAATGAAGATGATGCTCTAAACTATGCGCGGTTAATGGGTTTGGCAAACTGCCCGGAGTGCAGAGGACAAGTCATAGCCAAAAGGTTATATGACTTTAGGGTATTTTTATGCTGTGGCAATTATCCGAAATGTAAGTGGGCTAAGGATTTCGAGAAGATAATAGGCCCCTTATGAATGTAGCTAAACGCGAATTGTAGCCTCTTGCTTCCTCAAAGACTTTAGCTTTTCCTAAACCACCTCAAAATCAACCTGGGCCTTGACAAGTAGTATCGCCTCTTGTCCTAGCTCTTGTTTGAGGTTCTTTAATCGATCTCTCAGAGCAACTTCGTAGTTCAACAACGCATGGACAAGAATAGAATCCTCAGAAATACCGAGATAACAACCCTGACCTTTAATGAGGGTATAGCCATCTGGAAAATTGTCGTTTGCCCATTGTTTAACTTTGTTCAAATAATCTTTATTAATTCGACGTGAGTGATTATCACTTCCTATGTAGATATCTATCCTGTAGGGCATGCTTTCACTTTTTGTCTTAAAAACAGTTTCAATAGCTCATTTGAACCTCAAGCCCATATTTATCAGCTACATGCAGGGCTTTAACTAGGCTATCAAACCTATTCTTAAAGGATAATATTCTGCTTCTTGCTCCACGATAGTCAGTATCCCAAACTGCCCATTCTGCCACTTCTTGCAAAGTCTCAAAATATGGCAACAATGACCTTGTTTCCTCTAAAGTGTAGGGCTGTTCACGATAGATAAATTTTGAGATGAACTCATCAATAAAAGGAACATCCATCATCTCTATACTCTCAACATTACTCTCAACCCCTTCAAGCTTAATCGCTTCGAGCATGCCAATAACCTTATTAAACATAACCTCGGCCCCCTTGTTTATTGGTGTACCTTCACAAATCTGTATCAACTACACAATCTTATCTTTCGGTAGCTCTCCCTTCTTTCTATCCAGATGAGGGAAGCTAAAGATCGTGGAGATAAGGCATTTTCTCCAGCTACTAAATAAACATATAGCATGGAGAAAAGCGGAGAAAACTAAAAGAAACGGAGAAAAGTCAAAGGAGGAGAAGTGAGATATCGACCGACATACAGGAGCAATCCATATAGAGGTAGGCCCTACTCCATCTATAAGCTAAATCGCTACAGGCTACCTAGAAGACGTGGTGGAGGTGGTTCATCTTCTTATGCAGGATACAGCGGAAAATCTCCTTATCCTGATTATATCACTGAGAGAAGAGAAGTAAGACCTGAAAGGGGTTCATCACTGCCTTACAAAGGAAATTTACCAGAGGTAAGGGAAGCAGACCACAAGCTTGAAAATCATTTGGTTGACCTCTCCAGGCTTGATGTGGAGCAGCTGTTTCAGATTTTAAAGGAACATCCGGATAAAAGGATAAGAGAAAAACTTCTGGAAAAGCTAGAGAAAGAGTCTGAGGAACAGGAGAAAGCAATCGAGGCTGAGCTAAAGGAAAGAGAATCTAAGCCAGAAGAGTCAGAAGACAAGCTCTTAAGTAAAGAAGAGTTTGCAGAAAAATATCCGCTGGAACAAAACACTGAACTTCTATCTGAGGATACGAAGCAAGTGATAATGGAAAAAGCTTATCACAACTATCTTGAGAGCGAGGTTTGGGGCAGGTTGGTTGAGATAGGTAAGTTGGCGGGTGAAACCGATTACCGAGAGACTGAAGCGAGGGGCGAGGCTAGCATACTAAATAAAATTGACATCGAACCATTGGTCCAAGAGATTGAGCAGGGATATGGGAAAATTGAGCCTTCTGAAGCTGAGGTTTTGGAAGCTCCGTTTGATGCAGATGAAATAAGCGAACCTTTAGTTGAGGCATCGCCAATAGGAGAAGTAGACGCTGAGGATATTTCCTCTTTAGAAGCTGAACTCTTAGGCGAAGGCCCGGAACTACAAGAGCCTTTGACTGAACCTCTGGAGCCTGAAGAAGAAGTCGATGAGCCTTTCTGAAAAAAGGAAAATTGAGATAAACCTAATACCCGAAAGAAAACCTAACTCTCTTTGGGTTAAGGTCTGGGATATGATTTTACACCCGGCTAAGGGAGGGTTACCTGAGCAGTTAAGACTTGAAATAGATATTAACCCTGTTACTCAATCACCGCCTAAAGATAAGCAGAAAAGACACACGGGCACAAAACCTGGAAAGAGGCAGAAATCCCACCAACTCTCGTTATGGAGCCTTGACAACCCAGACCCGGAGCGGTAGATATCAGAAAAAGGAGGAAGTATGAAGGCAGTCATTTATTGTAGGGTTAGCACTAAAGCTCAGGCAGAGGACGGTACCAGTCTTGAGTCTCAGCAGAAGGCATGCGAGAGGCTTGCCATAGAGAAAGGCTATGAGATTTCCCACGTTTTCAAAGAAGATTATCCCGGTGATACTTTAGAGCGACTAGAGCTTATGAGATTAAGGGAGCTTGTACGCTCTGACCATGTTGGTGCAGTTATATGTCATGCCACTTGACCGTTTAGCAAGGAATCCCATCCACCTGGCTATTGTAGCTGAGGAATGTCAGAAAAACGGCGTAGAGCTTTTGTTTGTAACCGAACCGCTTGATAACTCGCCTGAAGGACAACCAATACGCTATGTTAAAGGTTTTGCAGCCCAGATAGAGAGGGAGAAGATAAGGGAGCGGACATTACGGGGAAAACATATGCGGGCTGCCCAAGGTAAGCTCCCACAAGGCACAGGCAGAGGCGCTTATGGTTACAGCTATGACCCTTCCACTGGTAAAAGGGTTATTGTTGAGTCAGAAGCTGAGCAAGTCAGGAGAATTTTCAAGCTTTGCATTGAAGGTCATTCCTTCCACGGAATTGCCACAATGCTCAATAAGGAAGGTATCCCCGCTTTTGGTGGTGGACGCTGGCACCCACTAACCATAAGAAGAATGGTCACCAATCCAATCTATGCAGGATTAACGTATTACGGTAAGACTAAGCGGATACCTTTGGGAGGCAAAAGAAGAAAATTAGAAAACAAGGATGCCTCAGAATGGATTCTTATTCAAGGGGCTACACCTGCGATTATTTCGATGGAAGAGTTCAAAGCTGCTCAAGAAGCAATTAAGCTTCCAAAGAGAATAAATGCAAGCCCGAACAATACTTATTTCCTCCGTGGACACATTTATTGCAGTTACTGCGGAACCCGGTTGACTGGGTCAACTCTTCAAAGGCGCTACCGCTACTACTATTGCCGGAAAACTCGTCCCGATTATGCTTTTCCAGAAAGATGCGAGGCTAGATACATTAAGGCTGACCCCTTGGAATCGGATGTCTGGGAACAGGTTTGCAGAATACTCGAGCAACCCGAGGTGGTGTTGGCAGAGTTGAGGCGCAGGAAAGAGAAAGCTGTGCCCTTCCTCGATAGGGATATAGCCAAGGTTCAACAAGAAATACGCTCCACGAATGATCAGGAAAGAAGACTTGTGAGGCTCTACCAGTATGGACAGATAGACGATGAGTTTATACTAAAGCAAGTTAGTCAGTTAAAGCAGAAGCGAGAAAATCTGGAAAATGAATTAGCTAGGCTTCAGCAGCAAAAGGCTAGTATCCACGAGATAGAAAGGGCTGAGGAAAAAGTCCTCGAATACTGCTACAGGGTTAGGAGAAATCTACGCACACTAAATTTTGAGGAGAAAAGACACCTCCTTGATGCCCTTTCCATTAAGGTGATTGTTTATAAAGACAAAGTAGAGCTTCAAGGGGCTATCCCAAGCTACGTCACCACTGCACGAACATCGGCATAACCACATGGATATAGTTATCGGAAGCCGTGGGACGGATAACGCCCGGGCTTGACGGGGTGGTGGTCTCCAGGGCTATCTTCCCCTCTTGAAGCACGGTGAGCACATCGGTGAGATATTTGCTATTAAAGGCGATTTTAGCCTCCTCGCCATCAACGATGGCATCGATCTCGCCGATATTATCCCCCACCTCCTCGGCGCGGGCTGAGATCATAACCTTGCCCGGCATCGTCTCCTTCCCGGGCATTATCTGAAGCCTTATAATACCACTCCCATCACGGGCGAAGATGGAGGCAGTCCTTGTTGCCCTCAAAAACTCGCGGGCATCGACCACAGCGCGGGTGACATAGCTTTGAGGGATAAGCTGGGCATAGTTTGGGAATGTCCCCTGTATAAGCTGGGAGACCATCTCCACATTCTTGAGGCGAAACAGCATCTGGCTCTTGGCGGTATTCACTACCATCTCCACAGGCTCCCCCTGGTCTCCAAGAAGCCGCTCAAGTTCACGGAGGGTGCGTGCCGGGATAATGACCGCCACCTTCTCGGCAACCGGTGCAGCCAGGCTGGCCCGGTGTACAGCAAGCCTGAAGCCATCGGCAGCGGCAAGGGTAAGGCTGTTGCCCTCAAAGCTGGCATGGACTCCAGTAAGCACAGGTCGAGTGTCTTCGGTAGCAGCGGCAAAGGCGACCTGGCTGATCGCCAAACCAATGTCCTCCGGATCGATAGTGGTGGTCAAGCCACCGCTGACCGCAGGGACAGGGGGGAAGTCGTCGGCATCCATTCCGCTTATCCTCGCCTCATATCGAGCACAACGCAGCTCAAGCACGCGGCGGGAGAGGCTGAGATCGATCCTATCATTTGGCAAGGAATTGATAAAATCGGTGAGCAGCCGAGCAGGGATAGTGATCGCGCCCTCCGCCTCCACCTTGGCTCCGATCCAGCAACTGATGGCGATTTCAAGATTGGTAGCAACAAGCTTGAGACGGGACTGGTCTGTGGCTAAAAGGACATTGTTGGTGATGGGCAGGGTGGTTCTTGTCGCCACCGCCCTCCCCACAATGCCCAGCCCTTTGCTAAGGTTTTCCTGAAGACATGATAGCTTCATCGCTCACCCCCAGAGTTATGTAGAACTAGTATACAGCATCCATGGATTCCGCTCAAGGTTTTTGTGGATTCATCCTAGGGGAAGCGCTTTGATGGAGGAAAATCCTAGGGGTGAAAAATGGAGTTTAACGACACTATTTACACAAGGAAGATGGCATCGCCACCATAACCCTGAACCAGCCCCACGCCCAAGATTCACTCACCTCAAGGTTGGTCGATGAGTGGCTTGCTCTATTGAAGAGGCAAAGAAAGACCACGAGGTTAATGTAGTAGTGGTCACTCGGGTGACAAAGGTAAAGGAGTCATCTTACCACTATATTTACGAGCCTCCCCGGCACATAGACTACCTTTGCGACTTGCTTGTCCATGAGGTAAGCCTTAACTCGTTCCCGTCCCAGCGCAAGCCTTTCAGCCTCCTCCTCAGTGATGGAGACGGGGACGGTGACCCGGTCACGGAGCCTCCCATTTACCTGGATGACAAGGGTAAACTCCTCCTCTTTCACAAGCTCCTCATCCCAGGCGGGGAAGGATTGGTTATGTATGCTATAGGGGTGCCCGGTTCTCTCCCAGAGCTCCTCGGCGAGATGGGGGGCGGTTGGGGCAAGAAGAATGAGCAGGCTATCGATCGCCTCCCGCCAAGCGGATAAATTCACCGATCCGGATTCCTTCACCTTAGATAGGTAATTGGTAAACTCCATTAAGGCAGCGAGCATGGTGTTGAATCTGAAG
>DAOTXZ010000072.1:0-2565 GCA_034435115.1 Dehalococcoidia bacterium
AGACAGGTATTCTACCAATGCAGAGACATCAAGGAGGCATTTTTGTATAAAGCACCACGCGGCACCTCAGACATCCTGCCCCAGGAGCAGCCATATTGGAGATATATTGAGGAGAAGGCGGCACTGATCTGCCAGCAATATGGCTATGAGCGCCTGGATACCCCTATTTTTGAAGACGCCCGCCTTTTTATTCGAGGCATCGGCGAAGGAACAGATATCGTAGAGAAGGAGACCTACTCCTTTGAGGATCGCAGCGGCATGATGATGACCCTCAGGCCAGAGGGAACCGCACCAGTCTGTCGGGCTTACCTTGAGCATGGGATACACAACCTGCCTCAGCCGGTAAGACTCTACTACATTGCGCCCATTTTCAGATACGAACGACCCCAGGCAGGGCGATACCGTCAGCACCACCAATTTGGCTTTGAGGCTCTGGGTGATGCCGATCCTGCCCTTGACGCTGAGGTCATTGACATGGCATGGCAATTCTACACCTGCCTCGGTCTTCGTGATCTCTCCCTTGAGATCAACAGCATCGGGTGCCGCCTGTGTCGACCCGGCTACCTAGAGAGCCTGAAGCAATACTATGCTGGGCATGTTGCCCATCTCTGCGCTGACTGCAAAATGAGACTGAAGAAAAACCCTCTGCGCCTGCTGGATTGTAAGAAACAATCCTGCCGCAGTATAGCCCAATTGTCGCCAAAGAGCATCGACCACCTATGTGAGGGGTGTAAGGCTCACTTCAATCTTCTCAAAAGATACCTCGATGTTCTGGACCTGCCATTTAAGATAAATCATTGCCTGGTGCGTGGCCTCGACTACTACACAAGAACCGTGTTTGAGATCCAACCCCGGGGTGGGGAAGGTGCCCAGACCACTCTAGGTGGAGGAGGTCGCTACGATGACCTCGTGGAGGAACTGGGAGGGAGACCTACCCCTGCTGTTGGTTTCGCCACAGGGATAGAGCGGGTTATCCTTAACATGAAGAGGCAAGGCATCACGGTGCCCCCTCTTCCCAAGCCAAAGATATTCATCGCCCATATTGGCGATGGGGCAAAGGAGGAGGTAACAAGGCTTGCTGCCGCCTTGAGGAGGGCTGGCATTGGTGCCACCACCGCCTCTAGCTCAAAAAGCCTGAAGGCACAGCTCAGACATGCCAATGCCCTGGGTGCTACCCAGGTAATAATCATCGGCGAGGATGAGATAAAAAGTGGCACCATTTTGCTCAGGCATATGGAGAGTGGAGAGCAGCGGAGCATACCGATAGGTGAAGTAGTAAAGGCTCTTTCCTTGCTCCAATAGACATCATTTGGTGCTATAATAAAACAAAAAGGGTTTATCCTATTAAAGATTTCAAAACAGGGTGAGCTATGCTGGAGAGGCTGAAGTCTATAGAAAAACGCTATGAAGAGCTAAACCGCCTCATGGCTGAGCCCGAAGTCGCTGCCGACTTTGGGCGGCTTGAGCAGCTTGCCCGTGAACAGGCAGCGATCGAGGAGGTGGTGACAAAATACCGAGACTGCGTGGCAATCATGAGAAGCCTGGAAGAGACGCGTTCCATGCTTAGGGGTAATTTGGATGAGGAGATGACCAAGCTGGTGAAAGAGGAGGAGAGGCGCCTTGAGGGCGAGCTTGAGCGCCTTGAGAAGGCGCTCAAGCTCGCCCTCCTGCCCAAGGACCCAAACGATGAAAAGGATGTCATTATGGAGATCCGTGCCGGCGCTGGTGGCGAAGAGGCGGCGCTCTTTGCCGCCAACCTCTTCCGTATGTATACCCGCTACGCCCTGTCCAAGGGATGGGAGGTGGAGGTCTTAAGCAGCAATGAAAGCGGTGTCGGCGGCTTCAAAGAGATCATCTTTGAAATAAGGGGGAAGGGGGCATATAGCAGGCTTAAGTATGAGCGTGGCGTCCATCGAGTTCAACGGGTACCAGTCACCGAGGCAGGAGGGAGAATTCACACCTCAACAGCCACTGTTGCCGTCCTCCCCGAAGCAGAGGAGGTCGAGGTAAATATAAACCCTGAAGACCTGAGGGTGGACATCTTCCATAGCCATGGGGCGGGGGGACAAAACGTTAACAAGGTGGCCACCGCGGTCCGAATCACCCACATCCCCACCGGAATAGTGGCAACCTGCCAGGATGAGCGCTCCCAGCTAAAGAACAAGATGAAGGCAATGAAAGTGCTCCGGGCTCGCCTTCTTGATAGGGAGCAACAAAAAAGGCACGAAGAGATAACCAGGGAGCGGCGCTCCCAGGTGGGCACGGGTGAGCGCTCTGAGAAGATACGCACCTACAATTTCCCTCAGGGGCGTGTCTCTGATCACCGCATCGGTCTTACCCTCTACAACCTGAGCAGCATCCTCAACGGGGAACTGGACGAGCTTATCGACTCGCTAGCCACCGATGAGCAGGCGAAGCGCTTGGAGGGGAAAATAGGGTGAAAATCAGGGAGGCGCTTTGTCAAGCTTCAAGGGCTCTCGCCTCCGTGGGTATTGACGAAGCATCCCTTGAGGCTGAGCTACTGCTGATGCATACCCTCGGGGCAGACCGGGCCTACCTTTATGC
>DAOTXZ010000073.1:0-5865 GCA_034435115.1 Dehalococcoidia bacterium
GGATAAGGGATGGTGAATTTGATGTGGTAATTGGGTCTCGGGGGGCGATCTTCGCCCCACAACCTGACCTAGGGCTCATTGTTATTGATGAGGAGCATGAGTGGACCTATAAGCAGCAAGAAAGGCCACCTCGCTATCATGCTCGCGATGTCGCTATCAAGCTGGCTGAGCTTGCCGGGGCGACTCTTATACTTGGCAGTGCCACCCCTGATGTGGAAAGCTATTACCGGGCTCAGATTGGCAAGTATCAACTGCTCAGGTTGCCGGAAAGGATAAGTGGTGACTCCCGACTCCCCCAGGTGTATATTATCGATCTCCGTGAGGAGCTAAAGGAGGGGAATAGAAGCATTTTTAGCCGGGCTCTGGCGAGGGCGACGGCTGAGGCTCTATGTAAAAAGGAACAGGTGATATTCTTTCTCAATCGGAGGGGACAAGCCACCTTTGTTCAGTGCCGGGATTGTGGCTTGGTGCTTCGGTGCCGACGCTGTGATATTTCCCTAACCTATCATCGGGCAGAGGAGTGCTTGACCTGTCACCAGTGCAATTATAGGATGCCTATTCCAGAGTTTTGTCCTCAGTGCTGGAGCAGGCGGATCAAGTTCCTGGGCATAGGCACCCAGAAGGTGGAGGAGGAGGCTGCTCGTGCTTTCCCCAAGGCGAGCATCCTGCGCTGGGACCGTGACGTCACCCGGGGAAGGTATTCCCACGAGAAGATCCTGAAGAGATTTGTTGCCCACGAGGCGGACATCCTTATTGGGACCCAGATGATAGCAAAGGGTCTCGACCTGCCGCTGGTCACCCTGGTTGGGATCATCAGCGCTGACACGAGCCTCCACCTTCCTGACCTTCGAGCAGGCGAACGCACCTTCCAGATCATTAGTCAAGTAGCGGGGAGAGCAGGTCGTGGCGCTTTGGAGGGGAAGGTTATCGTGCAGACCTATACCCCCGAGCATTACGCTGTGGTTTTTGCCGCTGGTCATGACTATGCTGGTTTCTATGAGCGGGAAATTCATTATCGCCGCCAGCATAATTACCCTCCCTTTTCTAGACTAGCGCGCCTTTTATATGTCCATACCAATGCTGCTCAATGCCAGAGGGAGGCGGGGAGGGTGTATAAGGTGCTTCAGAGCGAAAGGGACTCTCTGGGAATGGCGGATGTTGCTCTGATCGGGCCCGCACCCGCCTTCATAAGGCGGGTGCGGGCCCGATATCGGTGGCAGATCATAATTCGCAGCCCTGATCCAACTCGTCTTCTCAACAATTTGCGCCTCCCCGAGGGCTGGACCATAGATATCGACCCAGTTAGCCTCCTCTGAGCTTTACAAGAGAGCCCTTCCGAGCTACAATCTGGCAGGAGACTTTTATCCTGGGAGGTTTGATGGCAGTTCTTCCTATTCGTGTGGTTCCTGACCCCCTGCTTCGCCAGAAGTCAAAACGGGTGAGGAATATCGACAGCTCTATTCATCGACTTATCGATGATATGATCGAGACGATGCGCAACGCCCACGGGGTGGGACTGGCGGCACCCCAAGTCGGGGTTCTACTGCGGATAGCCGTCATCGAGCTCCCCGACGAGGATGTGATCACCTTGATCAACCCAGAGGTGGTTAAGTGCACAGGAGAGCGCTTCGTTGAGGAGGGTTGCCTCAGCATCCCCGGCTACCGCGGGGAGATAAGGCGCTCTGAGTCGGTTACAGTTAAGGGGCGTAATCGCCAGGGGAAAATAGTTCGCATCAAGGGCGAGGGGCTTCTGGCCCAAGCCCTCCAGCACGAGATAGATCACTTAAACGGTATACTCTACATCGACCACCTAGAAAGCATGGACAAGTTGCACAAGATCGAGCCATCGGTGGAGACCGAACCAAGCGGGAAGTAGTCTTAAGGAAAATAGTATGGAGATTGAACTTATAGGGGCAATTTCAGAGGGGCTCTTGGTTGAGGTGCGGGGGGTTCTTGCCAAGCATGCTGTGGAGGCATATCTTATTGGCGGATATGTGCGTGACACCCTCCTTGGTCGAGACAGAGGCGATATCGATATTGTGGTAGCAACCGGTGCCATGGAAATTGCCCAAGATGTGGCCAGGTCCATCGGTGGCAAGTATGTGCCACTCGATGAAGCCAATGAGATAGCAAGGGTGGTTTTGCCTCATGGGAAAACTGAAAGGCAGCGGTATCTTGATTTCTCCTCGATGCGCGGCAGCATCGAGGAAGACCTTGCCCACCGCGATTTCACCATAAACGCCATTGCCGTAAGCCTGGGAGAAAGTGCCCACCTGATCGACCCCTTAGGAGGAAGACGTGACCTCAAGGAAAGGCTGGTGCGAGCGGCTAGCGATGAAGCATTTGAGGAGGATCCGGCCCGTCTCCTCCGTGCGGTTCGGCTTGCCGCCGAGTTTGGCTTTGTTATCGAGCCTAGAACCGAGGCCCTTATCCAGCGCTATTCCAAACTTATTGCCAAGGTTGCCTCAGAGAGAATAACAGAGGAGCTTTGCCGTATTCTGGCTGCCCCCAAGGCAGCTCAATCTCTACGCTATCTCGACCAGCTACGACTGCTTGAGGCTATAATTCCTGAGTTAACCATATTGAAAGGTGCTGAGCAGCCAAAGGAGCATTTTTGGGATGTCTTCGAGCACTCGATGGAGACAGTCGCCGCCATCGAGTTGCTCCTGAGAGAGAGGGGGGCGGCATCTGGCAGTGAAAACATCATCGCTTTAGCCCCCTGGTCAGCGGCGCTCTCTCTCCATTTCGACCAAGAGGTGAGCAATGGCCACACTAGGAGGGTTTTGCTGAAACTTGCTGCGCTGCTTCATGACATCGCTAAGCCGCAGACAAAAACTATCGACGATTCGGGCAGAACCCGCTTCTTTGGCCATCCTAAGGAAGGAGCAAGAATAGCGGGAGAGATTTTGGAGCGGCTCAGATTCAGTTCTCGCGAGGTGAAGATGATCCAAAAGATGATCGAGCATCACCTGCGCCCTGCTCAGATGGGTGAGGGGGCATTGCCATCGCACCGTGCCATTTACCGCTACTTCCGCGATACCGACGATGTGGGCATCGATACCATTTTTCTTAGCTTGGCCGATCATCTGGCTACCCGCGGTCCAATGCTCGATCTCGCCCAGTGGCAAGAGCATGCCCGGATGGCTGATTATGTCCTCGCTGAGCGCTTCAAGGAGGAAAGCGTGGTCACCCCTCCCAAGCTCATCGATGGACACGATCTTATTGACATTTTTGGTATGAGCCCCGGCCCTCAGATCGGAGTGCTTCTTGAGGAGGTGCGTCAGGGCCAGGCAGCAGGGGAGATAACAACCAGAGAAGAGGCGCTTTCCTTTGTGGCAAAGCGAGTAAACCAATAGGTCGCCTTTATTTATAATGAAGCGTTTATTTGAAATAAACAGAAGAGGAATTCGGTTCCTCTTATTAGTGTCATTTTTGTATAGAAGCCCATGCGCAGAAAAAATATCTTGATGCTAGCTTTGGTGATCATGCTGACCGCCTTTGCTTCATGGGTCATCCTCGCAGGGGAGATCAACCTCCCCTTCATCGGAGAGAGGCCAGGGATGCGCCTGGGGCTCGACCTACAGGGTGGCACCTACCTTATCTACGAGGCTGACCTTTCCCAGATCAAGCCCGGCGAAGCAGATGAGGCAATTAAGGGTGCAATGGAGGTCATCCAAAAGCGGATCGATGCCTTTGGAATCACCGAGCCCCTGATCCAAAGACAGGGTGAAAGCCGCATCGTAGTTCAGCTCCCCGGGCTAAGGGAGGTTGAAGAGGCGAAGGAGGTCATCGGCAGAACTGCCATCCTTGAATTCCGGGAGCAAGCGGCCACAGGGAAGGGGGGCAACACCATCCTGCGTGTGGTGGTAAAGAGGGGGAATGACCAGTTCTCCGCTCAAGACATCACCGGATTCGAAGTCGGCGATATATGTGCCATCGGCCCTTTGGGCGCTGAGGAGTTCCGAAAGATAACAGCCATCGATGAGGTGAACAATATCCTCACCGTTGACAGCGCGTTTGTAGATAATCATAACGCTGGAGAAGCGGTTATCGAGTGGATCCCGGCAACAGGAACGATCCACGGCGAGGAGATATGGCTGACCACTAGCTACCTTGAGGGAGATACCCATGTGGTTCTAGATCGCTATACCAACGCCCCGTTAGTCACCCTTAAATGGAATGACAAAGGGCAGGAGCTCTTCTTCCAGATCACATCGCGGCTTGTAGGAAAACCGCTGGGCATCTTCCTCGGCGATCAGCCGCTGCTCGGTGAGAATGGGCACCCCATCACACCCATCGTTATGGGGCCGCTTAGGGAGAGTGCCCAGATCCAAGGTCTTAGCCTTGACGATGCCAGGATGCTATCGACGCTCCTCAATGCCGGGCGGATGCCCGTCCCCCTTTCCCTGGTTAAGGAACAAACCGTTGATGCCACTCTGGGCGCCGATTCGCTCGAGAAGAGCATAACAGCGGGAGGGATCGGGCTTGGGCTTGTTCTATTCTTTATGCTTATCTACTATCGCCTGCCTGGGGCTGTCGCCTGTATCGCTCTATTAATATACGCAGTGCTGGTGCTCGCCGTTTTCAAGCTGATACCGGTAACCCTAACCCTAGGCGGGCTTGCCGCCTTCACCTTATCCATAGGCATGGCGGTTGATGCCAACATACTGATATTTGAAAGGATGAAGGAGGAGATAAGGTCCGGGAAAAGCTTAGGGGCAGCCATTGAGGCTGGCTTCAGCAGAGCCTGGCCCTCCATCCGCGATAGTAACGTCTCCACCTTTATCACCTGCGGCATCCTTGTCTGGTTTGGAAACATGCTGGCTGAGCCTAGAATAGTGGGCTTTGCCTTAACCCTGTTCATCGGTGTCGGGATAAGCATGTTTAGCGCCATCTTCGTCACCAGGACATTCCTCCGTCTCTTGATAGGCACCCGTTTGGCACAGAGAATGTCACTTTTTCGCATTTGAAGGAGTAAAGTGTTTGACTTTGTTGGCAGAAGACGCTGGTATTTTCTCATTTCGGCGCTGGTGATCATCCCTGGCATCATCGCCCTCGCCCTTTTCGGGCTTCGCCTTGGGGTCGAGTTCTCCAGCGGCTCAACAATGACGCTCAATTTTTCCCAGCCGGTGGAGCAGGGGGAGTTGCGGGAGGAACTGGCAGATTTAGGTTATGGCAATGCCATTGTTCAATGCACCGGTGAGGGCAGTTTCGTCATTCGCACCACAGAGCTTGCTGAGAGGGAAAAGGAACGAATAGTGACGCACCTAGAGGAGGCCTTTGGTCCCCTCACTGTGAGCGACTTCTATTCCGTTTCCCCTGTGGTAGCCAGCGACATTGGGCGCAATACCGCTATAGCAATAGCGGCGGCCTCGATCGGGATACTACTTTACATCACATGGGCATTTAGAAGGGTGCCCAGCCCTTTCCGCTATGGCACCTGCGCCCTCTTGGCCCTTTTGCACGACGTCTTGGTGGTTTTGGGAATTTTCGCTATACTTCGCTTGGAGATCGACTCCATGTTCATTGTGGGACTTTTGACTGTTATTGGCTATAGCGTGCACAATACCATTGTGGTCTTCGACCGCATTAGAGAGAATATAGGAAGGGGAATGGGCTGGGGTTTTGAGATCACGGTTAATAACAGCATTACGGAGACCCTGGGGCGCTCCCTCAATACCAGCCTGACCCTGCTATTCGTCTTGCTCGCCCTTTTCCTCTTTGGTGGGACAACCATCCATAACTTCGTTCTGGTACTGCTCATCGGCATCATCGCCGGCACCTATAGCTCTATCTTTATTGCCAGCCAGCTACTGGTTGTCTGGGAGGGCGGTGGGGTGGGGAGGCTTTTGCGAAGAATACCAC
>DAOTXZ010000074.1:0-9865 GCA_034435115.1 Dehalococcoidia bacterium
CCGGGAACAGGAGGTCTACCCCAAAGGGCTTGTCGGTCAGGCTTTTCAGTCTCCTGATCTCCCCTCGCATCTCTTCCAATGTCCAGGTGGTGGCACCAAGAACCCCCAGTCCACCAGCATTTGACACCGCCGCCGCCAGCTCCGCCCCGGAAACCCCACCCATCCCCGCCTGTATGATGGGGTATTCAATCCCCAGAATGTCACACAGCTTAGTATGAAGGACTTTCTTACCCATTAATCCCCCTGCATTTTTGCCAATTATATCACCAAACAGCCAGTAGTTAACACAGGTGGTGAGACCAAGACCCACGCGGCGGGGCACACTGGCAGCCAGCCTCAGTAGACCACCCCCCCCTGAGGCAGCTTCTCGATCTCAGCCCAGGCCAGAGAGCACCTCATGGGTATGCTGGCCCAGGCGGGCGGCCAGGCTCGAACCTCGCCCGGGGTATCTGATAGTTTGATGCTGAACCCTAGCTGCTTCACCTTGCCTGATTTGGGATATCCACCTCGATAACCATCTGGCGATAAAGCACCCGGGGGCCGGAAAAGACATCATCCCGGTCCAGGAACCTTGCCCATCGGGACATCGGCCTTGGCAAGGGGCTCAAACCACTCCTCCCTAGAGGCTATGTTGATAAGTCGGTGATAGTATGATAGACTATAGCTTATTCAAGAGGAGGGGGCAGATGACTAAGTTGAAGAAACTATTTGAACCGATTATGGTGGGGCAAATCGAGCTAAAAAACAGGCTGGTAAGACCCGGGATGTTGAGCAACTATGCAGAAAATGAGAGGGTGACCGACCGCATGAAGAACTTCTATTCTGAGGTTGCCAGGGGCGGTGTGGCTCTTATGGTCACCGGGGGTATGACCTGTATCGACCTCGGCGGGGTAATGGCGCGCGGCTTGGGGATATATAAAGACGATTTCATCCCCGGTCTCCGAGAGCTGGTCGGGGTCGTCCATGCCGGGGGTGCCAAGGTCGCTGCCCAGCTATCGGCCCCCGCCATGTGGCGAAGTGCTGAAAAAGGCTCGATCGAGGTGATCGGCCCCTCTGATGTTGTCGTTAACCCAAGGGGCGGCCCCAAGCCAAGGCCGGTGACTGTCGATGAGATCAAACAGATCATCGATGCCCTTGGGGATTGTACGCGCAGGGCGCGGGATGCTGGGTTCGACGCTGTTGAGTTCCATGCCGGAATAGGAGGGCTCATAAACCAGTTCATGTCCCCCTACACAAACAAGCGGACAGACAAATATGGCGGCGACCTAGAAAACAGGATGCGATTCTTCCTTGAGATCATCAACATGGCGCAGAGAAAGGCGGGGGAGGACTATACCCTGCTTGCCAGGGTCTCCGGCGCTGACTTCATGGAGGGCGGGCATACGCTGGAGGATACTATGGTGGTAGCCCCCATATTGGAGAGGGCTGGCATTAAGGCTATAAACGTGACCACTGGCTGGCATGAAGCCCCTGTGCCCTCGTTCCATGCCTCAGTCCCTCGTGGTGCCTGGACCTACCTCGCCGAAGGGGTTAAAAAGGTGGTCAATATTCCAGTTGTCACCGGAACCAGAGTTCCTGACCCCATTCTGGCGGATCAGATCATAGCCGAAGGGAAGGCTGACCTCGTATATATGGCTCGACCTCTTATCGCTGATCCCGAGCTACCAAACAAAGCCAAAGAGGGACGCTTCGACGATATCCGCCCGTGCATAGCCTGCTCCCGCTGCTTCAGCACCATTTTGAGGGGTGAGCCTATGGTCTGCACGGTGAATGCCAGGGCCGGTAAAGAGGCCGAGTATAGCATCGAGCCAGCAAAGGAGCCGAAGAGGGTCTTCATCATCGGCGGCGGTCCGGCAGGAATGGAGGCAGCCAGGGTAGCTGCGATGAGGGGCCACCGGGTTACCCTGGCTGATAAGGGGAACCGGCTCGGGGGACTCATGCTCGTTGCCGAGTTGCCACCATATAAGGATGACATAGGCTATTTCACCAAGTACCTGGCGGGGCAAATGGAGAGGTTAGGCGTGGATGTAAGGCTGGGTGAGGAGGTCACCGCCGAGGCTGTGGAGAAAATGAAGCCCGATGTCGTCATTGTCGCCACCGGGGCGACGCCGATAATCCCGGACATCCCTGGGGCAAGGGGGGACAATGTTGCCACCGCAATAGATGTTTTGACTGGCAAAAAGGAGGTCGGTGAGAACGTGGCGATAATCGGCGGCGGAATGGTTGGCTGTGAAACAGCGGAGTTCCTCGCCCAGAAAGGCAAAAGGGTAACTATCCTTGAAATGCTGGGGCGTGTCGGGGTGGACATAGAGGCAACCAATAGATGGGTCATTATGCAGAGATTAAGGGCAGCCAAGGTGAGGATGGAAACCAACGCCAAGGCGGAGGAGATAACGGCAAAAGGGGTCAGAGTGAGCCGAGACGGGCAGAGCCAGTTCTTTGAGGCAGATAGTGTGGTGCTCGCTGTAGGAATGCAGGCAAACCCCAAACTTGCCAATGAACTCGAGGGTAAGGTCAAGGCGCTCTACGTAATCGGGGATAGTGCCAAGCCGCAGAAAATTGCCGAGGCTGTTGAGAGCGGGCTGCGCGTCGGGCGGGAGATCTAGTCCAAAACGATGCTGTGAACGGAAAGATGCAGTGGAAGTCGCAACTGGTGTCTATCAATTAAAGCTGCCAATCCCTGATAACCCGCTGGAATATCTCAATGCGTATCTAGTGGGCGGGAATGGGGATTATGGTTTGATCGATTCCGGGTGGCCCAGCCAGGAGGCCCTCAATTCGCTAAAGAGGCAGCTTAAAGAGATCAGCGTCGACCTCCGAGACATCGCCACCATTGTAGTCACCCACGGTCATTTGGACCACTTTGGTTTAGCAGGGGAGATAAGAAGGCTATCCGGTGCCCAGATAATAATGCACCAAATGGATGCACCCCAGCTTGGGCCACATCGCCTAGACCAGCAATGGTTCTCTGCCCAAATGCGGGAGTGGCTCACCACCAACGGGATGCCCGAGGAAAAGCTGGCCACACTGGGAAGGCCATTCGCCGCATCTCTGGACTTCGCCTGGCTTGTCCCACCAGATAAGACAGTGAGAGGAGGGGAGGTAATCTCTATTGGCCCCTCACGCCTAGAGGTGATATGGACTCCGGGACACTCACCTGGTCATATCTGCTTATACGATGCGAAAAACAAAATCCTCTTTTCTGGAGACCACACCCTTCCCGTAATCACCCCAAATGTTAGTCTAAATCCGCGCACCGCTGTCCTGGGCAACCCCCTGGGCATCTACTTCGATTCCTTGAGAAAGGTGAAATCGCTCGAGACTGACCTTGTATTGCCCGCACATGAGCATGTTTTCAGTAACCTTCGCCAGAGAGTGGAGGAACTATTCACCCACCATGAGGAAAGAATCTCCGATCTGCTCAATAGCCTGGGGGATGGCGAGAAAACCGCCTACCAGATAGCGATAAAGATGTTATGGGTTGGTCTAACGGGGATTGTTCTGGGAGAGAACCTGCCGGAAACCGAACAGCCGGGCGCCATAGGCGAGACACTGGCCCACCTTGAACTGCTGATGAGGGAGGGAAGGGTGCAAAAGCTTGTTAGAGATGGGATTGCCCTTTTCCGGGCAATTGCCTGATGTGGGGAGTCGTCCAAGAAAGAACTTCGGAAGAACCGGGGGTTAAGAGGAAGTGAGTGAAAAATGACCCAGCTAGTGACAACTGAAGTTGTCAAAAGATAAGAGTATGCTATTGACAAATCCAAATAGTGCTAGTAACATATAAAAAAATTAGATAACGACGAAGGCGAAAAGGGCAAACCCGTCGAAAGGCGGGGGCGCAAAGCCGCGGGTCTAAAGTTCAGCTATGAACCATGATGGCCGGGTTGCCGCCGAAGCAGGTGCAATGCTGTGCTCTCCGGAAAGGCCGCCCGGAGAGCACTTTTTATAAGTGGAAAGGAGATGGCATCGCAAAAGCCCTCTAGCGGATAGAAAAGGGCTAAAAAGCTAGCAAATGGCGAAAAGGGCAAACCCATCGAAAGGTGGGGGCGCAAAGCCGCGGGTCTAAAGTTCAGCTATGAACCATGATGGCCGGGTTGCCGCCAAGCAAAGTGCTTTCCGGCTCACCCTGCCGGAAAGCACTTTTTAATATTGCCATACCAAAGGAGCGCCGATGCAACTTTTTGGCTCCTCGGGGATAAGAGGCATTGTGGATAGGGAACTAGTCCACCTAGCATGGGAGATCGGCTTATCAGTAGGAGGTTTGTATCGCTCCGTAGTGGTGGGGCAAGACACCAGAAGCTCAAGCGATGCTATGAAGTATGCCCTTATCTCCGGCTTGCTTTGCGCCGGCTGCAGAACCTATGACGCGGGAACCACCCCTACGCCAGTGCTTGCCTACATAACAAGTGATTTCGAAGCCGGTATCATGATCACCGCATCCCACAACCCCCCTGAATACAATGGAATAAAACTGCTCAACCGGGACGGCTCCGCTTTTGATCACGCTCAAAGGAATCAGATTGAGGAAACTATTTCTGAAAAGGCATTCCGGCTTTCATCCTGGAAGGAGATGGAGGGCTGCCGCCCCTATCCAGGGGCCATCGGATGCTATATAGACCGCATATTGAAGGACTTTGACCAGATAAGGATTAGGGCAGTGGTGGATAGCGGCAACGGTGTCGCCTCATTAGTTACCCCTTATATTCTGGAAAAGATTGGATGTGAGGTGATTTCCTTGAACTGCCACCCAAGCGGCTATTCCCCGAGGCGCCCGGAACCAACCGAAGAGAATCTGGCACACCTCGCAGAGGTGGTAAAGATGGCAGGTGCAGATATAGGAATCGCCCATGATGGGGATGGAGACAGGCTGGCAGTGATTGATGAGAAGGGTAGCTTCATCCCGGGTGATAAGTTGATGGCTCTTTTTGCCCGCCACCTGGGGGTGAAGAGGCTGGTCACCACCGTAGACGCCTCGATGGCAATAGAGGAACTGGGCTTTGAAGTCTTGAGGACCAGGGTAGGAGATAGCTTTGTCTCCGAGGAGCTTAGGAAAGGGGGTGATTTTGGGGGGGAGCCGTCTGGGTGCTGGATATTCCCCAATATCTCCTATTGCCCCGATGGCATATACGCTGCCGCCAAGGTGGCTGAGCTCGCGAGCAAAGAAAAAATATCCGCACTTGTTGACGAACTCCCCTCCTACCCCCTCCTCAGGGGCAGCATCCTTGGTGATAGGTCAACTATGACAAAACTAAGGCAGAGGCTGGCTAGTATAAGCTCTCCCCCAATCGACACCACCGACGGAATTCGGCTCGCGTTCGAAGATGGCTGGCTCCTGGTGCGTGCCTCAGGCACCGAGCCCAAGATCAGGGTTACCGCCGAGGCGAGAAGCCAGAGAAGGGCAGAGGAACTATATAACCTAGCCATAAAGGCACTTGAGGAGTGTAGATAAAAATGAAAGCGGTGATCCTGGCAGCAGGGGAAGGAAGAAGGATGCATCCCCTTACCTACACCAGGCCCAAGGTGATGCTGCCGATAGCTAATAAGCCAATACTGGAGCACCTCTTAATTCAGGCAAAAAAGGCAGGGATCGAAGATTTCATCTTCGTCATTGGCTATCACGGCGAAACAGTTCGCCGTTACTTTGGTGATGGGAACAGATGGAGGGTAAACATAGATTATGTCACCCAAAGAAGACAGCTGGGCACCGCCCACGCCCTCAGGATGGCTCAGGGATTTGTGGATAGCAAGTTCCTCCTCCTAAATGGGGATATTCTGGTTAAGGAAAGCGACATCGCGAGGATAATGGCAAGAGACGGCATCATTTTGGGGGTAATCGAGGCAGAGAATACCGAGGACCTGGGTGTGGTGGAGGTCGCCCGAAATAGGGTGATAAGGATATATGAAAAGGTCGCCATCCCACCCTCAAATCTGGTCAATGCCGGCATTTATCTCCTGACTCCGGGCATCTTTGACGCTCTCGCCCGAACCAGGAGATCGCCCCGGGGCGAGTATGAGATAACCGATTCCCTTCAGCTTCTCATAGACGAAGGAGGCCCTGTCTCCTATGAGAAGCTAGACTACTGGCTTGACCTTGGTTGCCCCTGGGACCTCCTCAAAGCGAATGAGTCCACAGTCTGGGAAATTGAGCCGGGGAACCTCGGAGAGATCGAAGAAAATGTAACTATTAAAGGTCGCGCCTCCATAGGGAAGGGAACGGTAATAAGGGCAAACTCATATATATCGGGCCCGGTGGTGATCGGGGAGAACTGTGAGATAGGTCCTAACTGCTATATCCGCCCCGTTACTTCTATTGGAAACAACTGCCACATTGGGAACGGCGTGGAGATCAAAAACTCCATCATTATGAACGGAACAAAGCTCCCACACCAAAACTACGTCGGGGACAGCGTTATCGGGGAGAGGTGCAATTTCGGTGCCGGCACCAAGATCGCCAACCTGAGGCTCAATGAAAAAGAGATACGGGTGGGGAAAATCGAAACCAGAAGGCGAAAGCTTGGCGCCATCGTTGGGGATGAAGTTAAGACCGGGATCAACGCCTCGATAAATGTGGGCAGTCTCATCGGAAATGCAACATGGATAGGTCCCGGGGCAGTAGCTAGCGGCGTGATAATGCCGGATTCAAGGATATTCTAAGGGTATAATGGATAGGGTAGAGCAGGCAGTCATACTCGCTGCCGGGGAGGGGCAACGGCTTAGACCATTTACTGCCTCTAAGCCAAAGGTGCTCATCCCCATAGCCAATAAGCCGATCCTGCAATATGTGGTCGAGGCTCTAGCAAATAATGGCATCCGCAACATTGTAATGGTGGTCGGCTATAAGAAGGAGCAGGTGCAGGACTTCTTCGGCTCAGGCGAAAGGTTTGATGTCCAGATCGATTATGTTGTCCAGAAGCATCAACTGGGTAGCGGCCACGCCCTAAAACAGGCGAAAGGTAAGCTGGGAAACAGTTTCATCGTTGCCTCAGGAGACAACATCATCGAACCTGAAACCATCGCTGAACTGGTAACCGCAAAGCCGCCCTCGCTCCTGGTAAAGGAGCAGAAGGATATCTCAAAGTACGGGGCAGTTACAGTAGAGACAGGGATGGTCAAGGACATGGTGGAGAAACCAAGCCAGGCAGGGGAGCGATTGGTCAACACCGGCATCTACCTCCTCTCCAAGGAAGTATTTGAATTTGTTGAAACAGAGAACAATCTTACCTCCGCCCTGAAACAAATGATCGGTCAGGGGTATCGGATAAATGCCTATGAAACAACCGCTACCTGGCTCGATGTGGTATATCCCTGGGACATACTGAGGATTAATGATATTGCTCTACGGGGCATCTCACCAAGTATTGGTGGAACTATAGAAAGGGGGGTCAGCCTGAAAGGCTTGGTCTCCATAGGGAAAGGCACAATAATCAGGGCAAACTCGTATTTAGTGGGACCTGTTGTGATCGGGAAGAACTGCGAGATAGGTCCGGGCGCCCTCATATTATCTTCCACCAGCCTGGGGAATAGCGTGGTCATATCTCCATCTACGGAGGTCAGAAATAGCGTAATTGGAGACAATGTAGTGATCGGGTCAAGCTCCGCGATTGAAGACTCGATCATCGATAAGGGGTGCCTCATAAAAGGTCACTTTATCGCTCGAAGTGGCGAGGTTGAGGTGAGGATTGAGGGGGAATACCATCAGGTGAAAATAGGAGCAATGCTCGGTGAGCATTGCTCCATAGATGACGGAGTGGTCATTTACCCTGGGATTCTCGTCGGCAATCGCTCACGAATAAAGGCGATGAAGGTGATCCAAGAGAACATACCCGATGAAGCCCTGGTGGTATAACAATGTGCGGGATCGTAGGGTACATAGGGCATAGGGAAGCCCAATCCATTGTCCTCAACTCCTTGGCGAGACTGGAATATCGAGGATACGATTCCTGTGGGATCGCCATCCTGGGCAGCGACATCAAAGTATATAAAGATGTTGGAAGGGTGCAGCAGCTAAGAAGGGTGCTGCCTCCCAATGGCGGCAGCATAGGGCTTGGACACACCAGATGGGCCACCCACGGCAAACCATCCCAAACAAATGCACACCCCCACACAGACTGCAGAGGCAAGATCGCTGTTGTTCACAATGGGGTGATCGATAATTTTCAATCGCTCAGGGAGCAACTCACCAGGGAGGGCCATCTATTCAGA
Organism: Dehalococcoidia bacterium; assembly: GCA_034435115.1. Taxonomy (GTDB): domain Bacteria; phylum Chloroflexota; class Dehalococcoidia; order E44-bin15; family DAOWNJ01; genus DAOTXZ01. The sequence goes on from DAOTXZ010000074.1 coordinate 8,203, forward strand.
TCAGAAACAGATACCGAGGTGATACCACACCTAGTGGAAAAATACTACCAAGGCGATCTGGAGAAGGCGGTGAAAAGGGCTCTTCTGGATATAAGAGGCTCCTATGCCATCATCGTGCTTTGTGCCGACTCGGACCAACTAGTGGTAGCCAAGAATGAGAGCCCGGTGGTAATAGGTATCGGTGATAAAGAGAATTTCATCGCCTCAGACGTGCCCGCACTCCTGGAATACACTGATAGGGTGATTCATCTCGAGGACCAAGATGTTGCTCTGGTCACCAGGGACGGAATAAGAATCACCAACAATGGTAAACAGATACCAGTAAAGGAGCACCGGATCCCGTGGAGTATAGAAGAGGCTCAAAAGGCGGGATATGAACACTTCATGCTCAAGGAAATCCATGAGCAACCGAAGGTAATAGATAATACTCTGATGGGATATATCTCAGCCATCGAGCCAGATATAGGTCTTGGAATAGACCTCAGAGCTGATGACATCCTGATACTGGCTTGCGGCACATCCTATCACGCCGGATTGGTAGGCAAGCATGTAATAGAGGAGCTTGCCAGGATACCGGTTAGGGTAGAGGTAGCTTCGGAATTCAACTATAACCACACTGCCCTGGGCAGAACAAGGGTCATCGCCATCACCCAATCTGGTGAGACCGCCGATACCCTGATGGGGCTTAAGAAGGCAAAGAGCCTGGGGAGCAAAACGCTTGTGATAACCAATGTGGTAGGCAGCAGCGCGGCTCGGCTTGCTGATGAGGTCCTCTACACGAGGGCGGGACCAGAGATAAGCGTGGCTGCAACCAAAAGCTTCCTCGCTCAGCTGGCGATTCTCTATCTCATTGCCCTGTCCCTGGCAAGGATCGAAGGCAGATGTCGGGCAAGCCTGATAGAAGGGCTCAGACAGCTGCCGGCAAAAGTGCAGCAGATTCTGGATAGAGAAGAGGCGATAGCCGAGTGCGCCAAATATTTGGCCGGATTTGAAAACGCCTTCTTCGTTGCCCGGGGACTCAATCTTCCGGTTGCCCTCGAAGGTGCTCTAAAATTGAAGGAGATATCCTACATTCACGCCGAGGGCTATCCTGCGGGCGAGCTCAAGCACGGCCCATTTGCCTTACTCACATCCAATACCCCGGTCATCGCCATCACCCCAAGAGATGATACCTTCGAGACGCTACTTGCCAACATAAAAGAAATAAAGGCCAGGGAATCGCCTGTGATCGCCCTCGCCGCAGAAGGTGATCAGGAAATCGAAAAATATGTTGACCAAGTAATTGAAGTCCCCAGTGTCGACCGACTGTTCTCTCCAGTGGTCAATTCGGTTGCGCTGCAACTCCTCGCTTATTTCACCGCCAAAGAGCGAGGGTGCCCTATAGATACGCCCAGAAACCTAGCAAAGAGCGTTACCGTAAAGTAAGTGTAAATCCCCAAACCATCTGCGACTCTTGCCCCTGCCCACCTCTTTGAAGTATAATCAGAATCAAAACGGATAGGCGGATTTTCGTCTGTTTGAGTAGGTGAACTGGAAATGGCAGTGAAGGCTTATATCCTGATAGAAACGGCGGCTGGGAAAATAGATAACGTCCTCAAAGGAGTTCGAGGTCTCCCCGGGGTAAAGGAGGCTGATAGCGTCACCGGACCCTACGATGTTATCT
>DAOTXZ010000075.1:0-4513 GCA_034435115.1 Dehalococcoidia bacterium
GGCTCACCCTTATCGCCACCGGCTTTGCTTCCACCAAGCCGAGCCCCAGGTTCGGGGAGGATGAGATGCGTGAGCTCAGGAAGGGGCTCGAGGATGAGGCAAAACTCGATGTCCCCGCCTTCCTGCGGCGTCCTATCCCGAGGTTGAGCCAGATGAAGACCTCCGCCTCCGCCCCGAAGGAAAGCGCGCTGACCAGATCAAAGCCCGGCAGGTAGGCTGCCGGACAGAGCTTGGGGAGATAGCCAAAGCCCATAGGGGGCAGAGACTCCTATGGGCTTTGGCTATTTTAGAGCTGCCAGAAGCCTTGACAATTCCTATATATTGTGGTTATAATGATAATCACCACAATATAATGTATGATGGAAGATGAAGTGCCCATTTTGCGGCTGTGAGGATTCTAAAGTTATTGACTCCCGCAACGTGAATGAAGTGGTGCGTCGCCGTCGGATGTGTTTGAGCTGTGGCTCGCGATTTACCACCTACGAGCGAGTTCAGGAGAGCGTTTTGATTGTTATCAAAAAGGACGGGCGGAGGGAGGAGTTCAGCCGTGAGAAGTTGATTACGGGTATTCGAAAGGCCTGTGCCAAGCGCCCGGTATCAAGCGAGACCATTGAAAAGCTGGTCGATGAGATTGAGACAGAGCTACACAGGCTGGGTAGGGTTGAGATTCCCACCTCGGTTATTGGCGATATGGTTATGGAAAGACTCCGCCACCTTGATGGCGTCGCCTATATCCGCTTTGCCAGCGTCTATCGGGCATTCGCCGATGTCGAGGAGGTTAAGCGGGAGGCTGACGCCTATGCCCAGCTTAAGCTGGCGGCTCGAGATGCCGGTCAGCTTCCTCTCTTCTCTGAACAGGAGGTTGGCTTGGAAACGGTAGTCGAAGGGGTCGGGAGGCTGACGCCTCGCAAAACATCAAAACACTAGGAGAATGACTATGTCAAGCGGTCATCACAGAAGAAGCAACAGGTCAGGGCGGCTGGATCGCAATCAGATTGCCCATGCTGTCTTTTCTGCCGCTGAGTCAATGGGCATCTCCGATCGGGAGCTTCTGGAGGGTCTTACGGAGCAGATAATCTCTAGGCTTGAGCGAACCCAACCACTGCCCGGGATGGAGGATCTTGTCCCTGAGGTGCCCCCCCCCACCCCATCCCAGATCCAGGCTTTGTTGAAAGAGGTCCTGGCTGGGGGCGGAGAGCCTGCCAAACCGCCTGCTGTGCCAAAGAAGAGACCGGCCAAGAGGGAGCCCGGTCTCGCCGAGATCGCCCTCTCAGAGAATGCCATGCGTGTTTTGGAGAGGAGATACCTGAAGAAGGACAGCGAGGGTCGGGTTATCGAGACGCCCGAGGAGATGTTCCACCGCGTGGCAAAGGACATCGCCTCTGCCGATCTACTTTATGATCCACAGGCTGATGTCAAGGCGAGGGAGGAAGAATTCTATCGGGTGATGGCAAGCCTTGAATTCCTGCCCAACACCCCCACCCTGATGAATGCCGGAAGAGAGTTACAACAGCTCTCCGCCTGTTTTGTGCTTCCCATCGATGACTCTATGGAGTCCATATTCGATGCTGTGAAGTACACCGCGCTCATTCATAAGAGTGGGGGTGGGACCGGGTTTTCCTTCTCCAGGCTGAGGCCTGAGGGCGATACGGTCGGCTCCACAGGAGGGGTTGCTAGTGGCCCTGTCTCCTTCATGAGGGCCTTCGATACCGCCACCGATGTCATCAAGCAGGGCGGGATGCGCCGCGGCGCCAACATGGCTATCCTCAATGTTGACCATCCAGACATCCTGAAGTTTATCACTGCAAAGGAGAACGCCAACGCTTTCAACAATTTCAATCTCTCGGTGGCGGTGACAGAGAAGTTTATGGAAGCGGTTGAGAAGGGGGCCGATTATGACCTAATCAATCCCCGGACTAAGAAGGTCACCGGGAGGCTCAACGCTAGGGAGGTCTTTGATAGGATTGTTGATATGGCATGGAGAACCGGCGACCCTGGCATTGTGTTCATCGATCGCATAAATAAGGATAACCCCACCCCGAAGCTGGGTGTCATAGAAAGCACCAACCCCTGTGGTGAGCAGCCGCTTCTACCCTACGAATCGTGCAATCTGGGCTCGATCAACCTCTCCCGAATGGTCTGTGAGAGTGATGGCAGGCTCCAGATCGACTACGAGAAGCTTGCCAGAACGGTGAGGACAGCGGTGAGGTTTTTAGATAATGTAATTGATAGAAACAAGTTCCCCCTGCCGCAGATTGAGGAGATGACCAAAAAAACGAGAAAGATCGGACTTGGGGTGATGGGATTTGCCGATATGCTCATTCAATTGGGAATACCCTACGACTCGGAGGAGGCGCTTGAGACTGCGGAGAGCGTAATGAGGTTCATAAATGAAAAGGCAACCGAGGCGTCAATGGAGCTTGCTGAGGAGAGAGGGGTATTCCCCGCCTTTGAGGGGAGCGTTTATGATGTTCCCGGCGGGCCGAGGGTGAGAAATGCTACCAGAACAACCATCGCCCCCACGGGTACCCTGAGCATTATCGCCAATTGCTCCAGTGGCATTGAGCCCTTATTTGCACTGAGCTATGTACGCAATATACTCGATAATGACCGGCTTATAGAGGCAAATCTATACTTTGAAGAGGTGGCAAGAAAAGAGGGGTTCTACTCCGAGGAGCTGATGAGGGATCTGGCGACTAGGGGCAGGCTTGGCGACATCGAAGGAGTGCCTGATTGGGTGAAAAGGCTGTTTGTTACCGCTCACGATATAAGCCCCCGGTGGCATGTGAGGATGCAGGCTGCCTTCCAAAGGGCTACCAACAACGCCGTCTCCAAGACAGTCAACTTCCCCTATGATGCCACAAGAGAGGATGTGGCTGAGGTATTTATGCTTGCCTATAAGGAGGGCTGCAAGGGGGTTACCATCTATAGAGACAGGAGCAGGGAACGTCAGGTTCTGAGCGCAGGCGGGGTGGGGAGGGATGAAGGGGTGGGGCTTGTCCCCAGGAAGAGGCCAAAGGTCACCACGGGGGTCACTGAAAGGGTGACCACCGGTTGTGGCAATATCTATGTAACGGTGAATTTCGATGAGCAGGGGATCTGTGAGGTCTTCTCCAGCCTGGGGAAAGCTGGGGGTTGTGCCTCGGCGCAGCTTGAGGCAATAAGCAGGCTTATATCCTCGGCTTTGAGGTCGGGGGTGAATGTAGCCTCGGTGACGAAGCATCTCAAGGGTATCCGCTGTCCCTCCATTGCCTGGGAGGGGGGGCATGCTGTCCTATCCTGTGCCGATGCCATTGGCACTGTGCTGGAGAAGTACCTAAAGGGGCAAGGCAGTGAGGATAGCTCTATTGACTCTGGCGTAGGAAATCTGGCGGGGCAATGCCCCGAATGCTCGAGCCTTCTTATTTATCAGGAGGGTTGTTATATCTGTCGAAACTGCGGGTATACCAAGTGTGGATAAAAAGCAGGGATTTTGGGCGAGTGGGCTGCCAGTGGCAGCCCACTCGCCCATTTTACCCTCTTTTTGGGGAGAAGGTATATAATTCCAAAGTATGACAGCTAACCAAACCAAAGAGGCAAAACGAAGATTGTCAAAAGAGCAGGGCACCATCTTCAAGGATTGGGGGGGCAGGATTGCTGTCGCTCTAATCTATCCCAACTCTTACTATTTGGGTATGTCTAACCTCGGCTTCCAGACTATCTACGCCCTCCTTAACAGCTACGAAAGCGTTGCTTGCGAAAGGGTTTTTGGGGAGAAGCGGAGCAAAGCAATTCCCATAAGTCTGGAATCGCAGCGTCCCCTCAGTGACTTCGGTGTCCTCGCCTTTTCAATCTCTTATGAACTGGACTATTTCAATGTGGTGCAAATTCTCAAAGCCAGCGGCATCCCTCTCTTTGCTGCTGATCGGGATGAAAGACACCCACTGGTTATTGCTGGCGGCCCCTGCATCATCGCCAACCCAGAGCCTCTATCTCCGTTTTTTGATTGCTTTGCTATTAGTGAAGGAGAAGCCATCTTGCCGCCGATGCTCGAGGTGCTCACTGAAGGCATCCAAGGCAAAAGGGATGGGCTGCTCCGGACGTTGGCCTCTCTTCCCGGGGTTTATGTGCCCCAGCTTTATTGGGGAAACGCAGTTTCCCGCCAGTGGGTGAAAGACCTTGATCAGCTCGCCACGACCTCAGTGGTGCTCACCCCTGATACTGAGCTGGGTGACCTCTATTTAATTGAAATAAGCCGTGGTTGCGGCTGGGGCTGTCGCTTCTGCCTGGCTGGCTATGCCTTCCGCCCACCGCGCTATCGCTCCCTGGAAAGCCTCTTGCTACAGGCAAAAGTGGGGCTGGGCTATCGAAAGCGGCTGGGACTCATCGGCGCCGCTGCTTCAGATCACCCTCAGATAGATGAGTTGGTCATCGCCTTACGCCGGATGGGGGCCGAGATCTCACTCAGCTCGCTCAGGATTAGCCCGCTAAGCAGTGTGGTTCTCAGAGGCCTTCGGGAGAGCGGGACACGAAC
>DAOTXZ010000076.1:0-12714 GCA_034435115.1 Dehalococcoidia bacterium
CCTCAACCTGGTGCCCCAGCTCCAGAAACTCCCTGGTGAGGTAATGGAGATAAACCCCCTGCCCTCCACAATACATATTACCCCGATAACACAGAAGACATATCCTCAAGCGCGCCCTCTCAAATCTTCCTGGTATAAATGACAAGGCTTTTGGGGAAGAAAAAGTTACAAAAGCCCTCCACCAACCTGACAAAGCGAGACTTCGTCTCTATCTGATACACTAGAAACTTATGATAGATTGAAGGGACCAGCGCCCCCTCATTTTTCACCCCGAAGATACAACGGAGAAGCCAATAGATGGTATGGAATGCATGCTCATAACGGATAGCATAGACCCTGAGCTGGTTCCTTCTCAGGGCGGTTAAAAGCTCACCGGTCTTATACCTTCTAATGTGACCACCAGGAAAACCATAGTAATCCTTGGAGATGGTCCAGTACATAAGCTCGCTTAAATAAGTCGGGACGGTGACCACCAGCGCCCCTCCATCCTTCAAAACCCTCACCAGCTCCCTGATCCCCTGCTCATCATCGGTGAGGTGCTCCAGCACCTCAGAGCAGATGATCCGATCAAAGGAGGAGTCTTTAAAGGGGAGGTTGAGTGCATCACCAAGCATCACATTCCCCCACCCCTTTGCCTCGTTCCTCGCCAACATGTGATAGAGCACATACTTCAGCTTTCTGAGGCTTTCCCTAGATATATCCATACAACAGACTGAGCACTTGTATTCCCGACACACCTCCCACGCATGCCTGCCCTCCCCACACCCAGCATCAAGCACCCGGTCGCCGTCCCTTATTCCAAAAAGGTTGAAATCAACGGTGAGCAACTATAGGACCTCCTGATAAACCTCGAGCACCTCCCTAGCCGCCTTTTCCCAGCTAAAGCAGCGCTCCACCCTTTTTCTCCCCTCCTCACCCATCCTACGGCGCAACCCCTCATCGGCCAGAAGTTGTTTGATGGCACGGGCGAGAGCAGGGGCATCGCGAGGGGGCACCAATATCCCCGTCTTTCCATCCTCAACCACCTCAGGCAGTGCCCCGGCAGTAGTGGCGATCACCGGCACCCCGCAGGCCATAGCCTCGGCAGCGGGAAGACCAAAGCCCTCATAGGTAGAGGGGGTAATTGCTATCTCCGCCGCTGAGTAACGCCTTGCCAGCTCCTCCGTGCTTATACGCCCGGTGAAGGTGACTATATCCTCAACGCCATATCTCTTCGTCAGCTCGAGGGCATATGGATCGTCGGGGTTTATCGCGTCCACAATGGTCAGCCTCACATCAACATCCCCCTTAAGGAGCTGAAGTGCCCTCAGCAGGTAGAGGATCCCCTTCTTTCGATCCCTGGTATTAGCGACAACGATAAGGCTATTGGGCTCCTTCGTGACATCCTCCCTTCTCCGGAACATATCTGCGTCTATCCCATTGTAGACAACCCTCAATTTGTCCTTGCGAACACCAAATGCGTTCCTTGTCTCCTCGGCTGAGCTTCGGGAGACGGTTATCACCCGATCCACTCCCCTTGCCACCAGGTGTTGCATAAAGAAGGGATAAAACATCGCCCAAACCAGCTTTCCCTTGAAGCTCTCCGCCTGTGCCAAAGCGGCTTTTCTATCAATAGGGAGGGGGTGGTGAACCGTAGCTACCACAGGAACCCCTAATGCCTTTATGAGAAGGATTCCGTAGGCTAGCGTCTGGTTATCGTGAACAATATCGAACTTTTGCTTAAGGAGGAGCTCTCGAACCTTAAGGTAAGCCCTGATGCCGAAAGCGAACATCTCGGGGAACATCCAGAGCCTAGTAGCAGCCAGCTCATAGAGGTTTAGTGGGGAGAAGACCTGAAACGGATTCTCCCTCGGCATCCCCTTCTCCCAGAAGTTAAGGTTGTTGACCTTATACAGCTTCACCCCATCAGGAACATCGGGATAGGGGGGACCTACTATTAAGTGAACCTCGTGACCGAGTCGGTGGAACTCACGGGAGAGATAGTAGAGATAAACCCCCTGCCCCCCACTATACATATTCCCCCTGTTACATAGAAGGCATATCCTCAATCTAGTTCCCCCTTACGCTTTCCCAGAACCAGCAAAAGACCTGCAATTGTTTTGGCATCGCATATCTCGCCTGAGGTGATGAGGCCCCGAACCTCATTCAGAGGGACACGAACCAGCTCGATCGCCTCGGTGTCTGCGGCAACCAGGGGACTGGGGCAAAGCTTGGTGGCGAGAAAGAGGTGCATATACTCAGTACAGAAGCCCGGGCTGGAGTAAAACCCGCCGAGCCTCTCCATCCTCTCGGCACAGTATCCCGTCTCCTCCCTGAGCTCACGCTGGGCACAGGCATCAGGCTCCTCGTGGGGGTCGATCCCACCCGCCGGTATCTCCAAAAGAACCTCCCCCACAGGCTCGCGAAACTGGCGCACCAGAAGAACATTATCATCGGCATCGATGGCGACAATAGCCACCGATCCACCGTGCTCAACAACCTCTCGTGTAGTCGTTCTCCCTGAGAGCATCTGGATGGTGTCAACCCGTAAATTCAGCGCCCGCCCCCTATAGATGCGCTCACTTCTCAGGATTTTGGGTACACTCAAGGACTGGCTCCCAAGGGCTCTAGCCGGTATATAAGTGCCACCTCATCGCAATTGGGGAATTTAGGGCAGCGGTAGCACTCACCCCAAACCTTCCGCGGCAGCTCCATGACATCGATACGACGAAAACCGAGCCTCTCAAAGAATGCCGGTTTATTGGCCAGGGTGAAAACGGTCGGGATGCCGAGCCTCTTCGCCTCCTCCAGGCAGGCACTAACAAGCCTGGAACCGATCCCGCGCCTTTGCCTATTCTCAACCACAGCCACTGTCCTGACCTCCGCCAGATCCGACCAGTAGACATGGAGGGCGGCACAGGCCACCACCTCGCCCCCCTCTCTTGCCACAAAAAAGTCCCTTATATTCTCATAGAGCTCGCTTAAGGGACGGGGCAGCATATCCCCCTTATCGGCAAAGTAGTTCACAAACTGGTGCATTTTGGGAATGTCCTCGATCCTTGCCTTCTCTACCTTCAAATTTTTCACCTTACATCAACTGATTCCAGGTCACCTATTTTAATCTGGCTCAATCTCTGGTTCAGCGTAGAGTAGAAGGCAGCTGGTGACCCAACCCTCAGAAAGCGAGCCACGTGGGGACTGCGACTGACCCTGACTACCTCACCATCCCGAAGTGGAAGATTTGCCTGACCATCTATGCTAAGCATAGCCTGGTGGTCAGTGTGAACTCGAAGCTCAACTGTTGCCGTAGAGGGCAATACCAAGGCATAGTCTAAAGTCAGATGGGGGGAGATAGCCTTGAGCAATATCTCCTTAGACTGGGGATGAAGGATGGGACCACCAGCGGCCAGGCAGTAGCCAGTGCTCCCCGTCGCAGTGGCCACAATGACCCCATCAGCCCTGTAGGTGGTTAAAGACTCACCATCAATGGCAGTCTCAACATAGATCACCCGGGGGATTGCCCCCCTCACCACGACAACATCATTCAGGGCATGAAAGGGAGCTTCGCTAGAGGGCAATTCAGCCTGAAGCATGGAGCGCTCCTCAATCCAGCCCTCCCCGGTGAGCAGAGCAGGCAGCTTTTGAAGCGCCTGCTCCGGGCTGAGCTCAGTCATGAAGCCAAGCCGTCCCAAGTTTATCCCCAGGATAGGGATGGGCCATGGAACAGTGGCACGGGCCACCCTCAGGACAGTGCCATCACCCCCCACACTGAAGACAAGTTCGGTGCCCTCGAGCCTCCCCCTCGCCTCCTCGGCATTCAACGCCGAACAGACCCAAACAGAAACACCCAAGGAACCTAGAACGCGGGATAATTCTTCACAAAACCCTTTGGCCCGGGCAAGCTTGGGGTGACAAAAAATACCTACATTTTTCAATAGATTCCGCTCCAAAAAGGAAGTCTATCATTTGCTAGCAGACGCTGTCAAGGACGAGGCTAGGGAAAGACGCCAATAAGGGCACTCATCGCAACCTCGGCTATTTGTAGCAGGGGGCCCGGAAGAATGCCGATAGCCAGAACACCGAGACAAGCAATGGACAAGGCAAGGCGGAGCGCCCCCGAGGAGGGCACCCTCTCTTCGGAGGCAGGTGCCCCGGTATACATCACCTTCACCACCCTGAGGTAATAGTAAGCCGATACCACTGTATTGATTACAGCGATGACCACAAGCCAGACAAGCTGGTATTGCATCGCGGCACTGAATATATAAACCTTCGCCATGAAGCCCGCAGTCGGTGGGATGCCAGTAAGCGATACCAAGCAAAGCGTTAAACCCAGAGCAAGCAGCGGGGCACGCCTCGCCATGCCCGTATAGTCACTGATAAGGTCGCTATTAACCTTGTTCGAGATGGCGATAACGGCGATAAACGCCCCCATGTTGGTAAAGGCATAGGCGACAAGGAAGAAAACCAGCCCGCTTTGACCTAGGGCGGTGATGGTGGCAAGCCCCATCATAAGGTAACCCGCCTGGGCTATAGAGGAATAACCCAGCATGCGCTTTATATTCGTCTGGGCAATAGCCACCACATTGCCGATAGTCATCGAGATAGCAGCAAGCACGGCAAAGATAACCGACCAGTCAAGGCTCAGCGGACCCAGAGCCTCGTAGAAAACCCTGAGGATAACGGCGAATCCTGCTGCCTTGCTTGCCACCGAAAGATAGGCAGTGACTGGGGTCGGCGCCCCCTCATACACATCAGGAACCCACATCTGGAACGGGACACACGCTATCTTAAAACCGAACCCAGCTACCAGAAGAACAACCCCTATCAGGAGAGCCGGGCTTGAGAGAATCCCGTCCGAAGGCATAGCGCTGGCGATCTCTCCGAGATGCGTTGTTCCGGTGAGCCCAAAGACCATCGCCATTCCATAGAGCAGAACAGCAGAGGCAACCGCACCAAGAAGGAGGTACTTCAGCCCGGCCTCGCTCGACTTGGGGTCCTTCAAAAAGCCAGCCAGAACATATAAGCAGATACCGGTGAGCTCGAGGGCAACATAGATAGAGATAAGCTCCCCCGTTCCAGCCATCAGCATCATCCCCACCGCTGAGAGGAGCACCAGGGCGAGGTATTCCCCCTGATAGCGGGCAATCCTTGAGACATAGTCCACAGAGGAGAGAATGATAAGGCAAGCCACCCCGAGGAAGATGAGCTTGAATAGCAGGGAAAACTCATCAACGACCAGCATGCGGTTAAAAGCGGTGGCCTGCTCCCCCCAAAGGGTGATGGTGAAAATGGTGGAGATGATCAACCCAATAACGCTGAGCGCAGCCAGGAGCCTCTTCCTCTTGATAAAGAGGTCTAGCAGGATCACCACTATAGCGAAGAAGCAAAGACTCAATTCAGGGGAGAGTTGATATAGATTCAATGCCTGCCCCTACTCATGTATCATCCTAATATGGGCGCTATCCCTGTTTTTATAATATCAGTCAATATCGCCGGGTAGATACCGATGAGCATTATCACCGCCACCAATGCAAAGATGGGAACCATCTCAAGTCTATCGGCATCCTCCACATGCTCATCTTCCTCCTTTGGCGGGCCAAAGAAGACCCGCTGGAGCATCCAGAGGATATAGCCTGCGGTGATCACAATCCCCAACACACCCAAAATAGTATAGACCTCGACAAACCTGAAGGTGCCACTCGAAAAGCTCCCCAAAAAGACTATAAACTCGGCGGCAAAGCCACTGGTACCGGGCAGTCCAAGGGCAGCCAGCCCGGCAACGCTGAAGACAGCCACAATGACAGGCATCCTTCTCGCCAGCCCGCCAAGCGTGGGGATCAGCCTTCTATGGGTCTTCTCCATAACCAGACCACACATAGCAAACAGGAGCCCGGTGATGATTCCATGGCTGAACATCTGAAGAGTAGCGCCGGTGAGGCTTAGCTCGCTCAGACAAAAGATGCCCAGCATCACATAGCCCATGTGGCTTATGCTACTATATGCAATGAGCCTCTTCAGATCCGTTTGCCTCAAGGTTACCGCTGCCCCATAGAGGACATTGACCACAGCGAGGGCGGCGAGGAGAGGGGCATAGGCAAGAGCCACATCAGGGAACATGCTCACGCAGATGCGGATCATGCCATATCCGCCCATCTTGATCAGAATCCCAGCCAGGATCACACTCACCGCCGTTGGGGCATCGGTATGGGCATCGGGAAGCCAGGTATGAACGGGGAAGACCGGCAACTTCACCGCAAAGCCAAAGAGGATAAGGAAGAATATTATTGTAAGGGCGGGAGTGACCCCCGCTAGATGAAGCTGGGTCATGTCGAAGGTGCCCGCGGTGAAGTAGAGAAGAAGTATCCCGGCGAGCATCAGGGCACTACCAAGGATGGTATAAATGACAAACTTTATTGCAGAGTATTCCCTCCTCCCTGACCCCCAGATTGAGATGAGCAGGTACATGGGCAATAGCTCCACCTCCCAGAAGAGGAAGAAGAGGATGAGGTCGAGAGCGCAGAAAACCCCCAAGATGCCCGTTTCCAGAACGAGGAGCCAGGCAAAGTATTCCCGAACTCTCAGGTCGATCTTCCAGGAGATGAGAACCGCCAGGAAGCCGAGCAGGGTGGTGAGAACCACCATAGTGAGGCTCAGCCCGTCAACGCCAAGAAAATAGTCAACATGGATGAAGGGGATCCAGTCCTCAACCATTTCTACAAACTGAAACCCCCCAGCCGCTTTATCAAACATGAAGAAAAGGGTTGCCGAAATAAAGAAGGGGACGATAGTGAAGGCGGCTGCTATAAGCTTGACCGCCCTTGCCCCAAGCTTTGGTAGAAAGGCAAGGAGTATTGCCCCAACTAGGGGTAGGAAGATGATTATTGAAAGGTAATGACCGCTCAACTATCCATCTCCTAAACGCCAAAGATAAAGAAACAAGCTACGATGATCAAAACACCAAGGAAAATGGCTAGACCATAAGCCTGAAGCTGCCCCGTCTGGAGTCTTCGTATGGAACCGCCGCAAACAATAGTAATCCAGGCGATCCCGTTCACCACCCCATCAACAATATAGGTATCAAACCACTGGAGGATAGCAAAAAAACCATTGACCAGAATCCTGAAAACAAACACCCCCTCATATAGCTCATCAAACCAGTACTTTCGCGAGAGCACGGTATAAAAAGCGGAAAGTGCTCTACCTACCGACTGTGCGGAGAGCCACTTAGCACTATACATAGCATAAGCGAGGAGGATACCCAACCCAGCCATACATAGCGATACCCATGCCAGCGGCTGTGCAAGAGCTCCAAAGAAGCTTACCCCCTCCCCACCAAGGAGCTCACCCACCGGAAACCACCCAGCTACAACAGCCAAGATAGCCAAGATGACCATAGGGGCGAGCATAACCCAAGGGGACTCATGAAGATGATGGTGGCTCTCGTCCGTCCCTCGGTAACTGCCGCTGAAGGTCATGAATACAGCCCGGAACATATAGAGGGCAGTCATAAATACGGTTATCATCGCCAGATAGAAAAGGAACGGGGTGCTCTCCCAGGCATGATGGAGAATGCTCTCCTTGCTCCAGAACCCGGCCAGGGGCCAGACCCCGGCAAGCGACAGAGAGCCGATAACAAAGGTGGCATAGGTCCACGGCATGTGCCTCCTCAGCCCGCCCATCTCACGCATGTCGAACGTCCCCGTAGCATGGCTCACGCTCCCCGCCCCCAAGAAGAGGAGCGCCTTGAAGAAGGCATGGGTGAAGAGGTGAAAGATACCCACTGCCACCCCCAGCGCCAACCCCTCCTCCGGCTCGATGGCGTGGCTGACAACAGCCACCCCCACCGCCCCAAGCCCGAGCATCATATAGCCGAGCTGGCTGATAGTGGAATAGGCAAGGACTCGCTTTATATCGTTCATCACCAGACCCATGCTGGCAGCGAAAATGGCGGTAAAGCCCCCGATAACGGCCACCGTCATTATCGCCGTCTCAGAGTGAATAAAGAGGGAGAAGGTTCGGGCTACCAGGTAGACGCCGGCGGCAACCATGGTGGCAGCATGGATGAGGGCGCTGACCGGGGTCGGACCCTCCATGGCATCGGGAAGCCAGGTATGAAGCGGGAATTGGGCCGATTTACCCACCGCACCGGAGAAGAGGCCTATAGCTGCCAAGGTAAGCGCCGTGCCGCCAAGCACCCCCAACCTTGCCAGCTCAGATAGCTCTCCGATGTCAAAGGTGCCAGTCTTGAGGTAGAGGATAAGAATGGCAATCAGGAAGCCAAAATCACCAACCCTGGTAACAACAAACGCCTTTACCGCCGCCTTGGCCGCTGCCGGGCGATGGAACCAGAACCCAATGAGGAGATAGGAGCAAAGCCCCACCAGCTCCCAGAAGACATAGAGCATCAAGAGGTTTGAGGCTAATACCAGACCCAGCATTGACCCCGTAAATAATGACATGAAAGCGAAATAGCGGCAGTACCCCCCATCCCCACGCATATACCCCTGGGAATAGACCTGAACCATGAGGCTCACCACCGTGATCACAACGAGCATCACCGCAGTAAGGGAGTCCACGATCAGCCCCAGCTTGATGATGGTGTTGCCGATAGTCACCCAGTTATGGGGCTCGAAGATAACCTCATGCCCCGGCGCATTGATCACCGAGACCAGCGCCCAAAGCGAGAGAATAAGCGAGATAGCAATGGCGGAAATAGTGATATAGCCACTTAGCTCAGGGCGGCTGTTGAAGAACGGCCTTATGACAAAAGAGATAACCACAAAAGACAGGATCGGTAGAAGGAATATCGCCCAACCCACAGCTTCAGGCAACATTAAAACTTCCCCATAAATAAAAATGATTACCATTTCATCAGATTGATCTTCTCAACATCGACGGTCTGACGGCTTCGATAGATTGCAATTATTATCGCCAGACCGACCGCCGCTTCAGCAGCGGCAACAGTCATAATAAATATGGCAAAGACCTGCCCGGTAAGTAGAGCGGGAACGATATACCGGGAGAAGGCAACCATAGCGATATTCACCGCATTAAGCATGATTTCGATAGACATCAAGATAGCCACCGCATTGCGCTTTGCTAGTACCCCGTACACGCCGATGGAGAAAAGGATGGCGGAAAGGATCAAATAATGCTCAAGACCAATAGCCATGTTACCTATCCCTCGCAAGCACAATAGCCCCGATCGCCGCCGCTAGAAGTAAAACTGAGACTATTTCAAAAGGAAGCACGAAGCCACCTTCTAAATCGAAAAGCCTGGCGGCGATGCCCGCCGTAGTTGGTTCAGCCTCAGGCAGCGGCACCACGACATTCCAAGGAGTGACAAGCACAGCAAAGACAAGGGTTGCCAAGAGCAAAACCCCGATAGCCAGGGCAGGAAGACGCAGCCGGTTCGAAGGGCTCCCCCGCTGCGCCTCTCTGGTGAGCATGATGGCGAAGATTATAAGCACCGATATAGCGCCAATATATATCAAAACCTGTACCGCTGCCAGAAAATCAGCACCAAGAGTGATATAGATTCCAGCTATGGTTAAAAAACACAGGACAAGGAAAAGGGCGGCGCGGAAGATGTCTCGGGTTATCACCACTGCCAGGGCCGACGCCACACTAACCGCCGCCAGCACCCAAAAGGCGATGGCGACACCCATCAGTGCACCCCCTTGGGTGGAGCGAGGAGGGTCTGCTCCGGCATCTCCTTCTCCATTTCAGGGTGCGCGTAGGCACTTGGCTTCCTATCCGGAGCAGTGAGCCTGTCCATACCCACCGTCAATTCCTCGAGCCTGTAGGTTGCCCGCTCATAGCTCCGCCCCATAAAAAGGCAACCAACAGGGCATGACTCAACACATAAACCACAGTACATACAGCGCCCTGCCTCGACATCAAACCTCTCTACAATAAGACCCTTTTCGGGACCCCTTCTGGTCTCTAGATGAATAATATTTAGAGGGCAAGCCCGGACACAAGCCCCACAGCCTGTGCAACGCCCGAGATCCAACACAAGCTCATTGCCACGGAATCGCCGCGACGGGGTGAGCCTCTGCTCCGGATACTGAACCGTGATCGGCCTCCTAAACAGGTGCTTAAAGGTAAGCGCCATCCCTTTGGCAATGCCGATGCCGTATCTTTCAAGCCTGAAGCCCTCCTCTAAGGGGAAAAACCTCGACCATAAGACTATCAAAACGCCCATCACCAGGATGTTCACCAAGATAATTGGCCACGGGAAATCAGGCCACAGGATCGCCTCAAATCCTGTGATAAATATGTTGACCAGAGCCAGTGGGAAAAGATACTTCCAGGCAAAACCCATTAGCTGATCCACCCGAAACCGGGGAAGGGTGCTCCGCAGCCACAGCATAACGGAGAAGACCAGCAGCACCTTAATAAAGAACCATAAATATGGCGGCAGACCAGGCCCCATCCAGCCGCCAAGGAAAAGGGTGGTGACAATAGCAGAGACCGCTAGGGCATGCCCATATTCGGCAAGGAAGAAGATGGCAAACCATATCCCTGGGTATTCAGTATGGAAACCGGCGACAATCTCCGACTCCGCCTCAAGGAGGTCAAAGGGGGAGCGGTTGATCTCAGCCAGAGAGCCCAAGAAGAAGATCAAGAAGCCCAGGGGCTGGAGCAGGATAAACGGTACCGCCTGCTCCTTAACAATGGTGACCATAGATAGCGACCCGGCTATGAGTACCACTCCAATAATGGAGAGAACCAAAGGGACTTCATAGCTTACCATTTGGGCGACAGTGCGCATTGCTCCGACGAGGGAGTATTTATTGCTCGATCCCCACCCCGCCATAAACACCCCAACCACACTTATGGTGCTGATGGCAACGATATAGAGGATACCGATATTGAGGTCAACCAAGATGCCACCGGCACCCACTTGAATGGGCACTACAGCGAAGATCAGAAAGGCGGGAACCACAGCTACCACCGGGGCGAGGAAATAGACCCACCGGTCCGCCTTACTGGGGGTAAAGCTCTCCTTCAGTAGTAATTTGATCACGTCAGCAATTGGCTGAAATAGACCCGCCGGGCCAGCGCGATTGGGGCCGAGTCGGATCTGAAACCGACCCACCAACCTTCTCTCAAACCAGACAAAAAGCATCACCACCAGAATGACAAAGAAGAGGATGAGCACAATTCCGATAAGGCCCAATATCAAATAGCTAGCCCACGTCGGCAGACCTCCGAGGGCAGCGCTGGTCAGCTCATAGAGTCTCGGAAATAGATTATAGATAAAGTCCCAGACTCCCATTAGCGATCCACCTCACCGAGGCAAATATCAATGCTCCCGAAAATGACCACCGCATCAGCTATCTTCCAGCCAACAATGAGGTCGCGGAGAGCGGTCAGATTCAGAAGAGCAGGAGGGCGAATCCTCAGACGATAGGGATTGGGGGAGTTGTCGCTTACAATATAGAACCCCAGCTCCCCCTTCGGCCCCTCGATATGCCCATATGCCTCACCAGCCGGAGGTCTGAGGCGCGCCGGCACCTTGCTCCGAATCTCACCATCAGGAAGCTGCTCTATAGCCTGCTTGAGTATTCGAACGCTCTGGCGCATCTCCTCGATCCTCACCCGGTAGCGGTCATAGGTATCCCCCACCGTGCCCAGGGGTATATCGAACTGGAATCGGTCGTAAACGGAGTAGGGGTCAACTTTGCGGATGTCCCAGTTCACGCCGCTTGCTCGAAGCACTGGCCCGCTGGCAGAGGAATTTATCGCCAGCTCCCGTGGAAGAATGCCAATGCCTTTGGTTCGAGCAAGGAGGATCTCATTCTCAGCAAGGAGCTGATCATATTCATCAATAAAGTGGGGCATCTCCGAGAGAAACCTCCTCAAAGCAGGAAGGAACTCCTCGGGGATATCATGACTCACCCCACCAATGCGCATATAATTATAAGTGAGGCGCTGACCGCAGACCATATCAAATAGGTCAAGGATCTTCTCCCGTTCCCGGAACATATACATGAGGGGGGTGAAAAAGGCACCCATGTCATTTAACAGGAAACCAACCGCCATGAGGTGGCTTGCAATTCTCATAAGCTCAGCCATAATCACCCGGAGGTATTCCGCCCGCTCCGGGACCTTTATCCCGGCTAGCTTCTCCACAGTGAGAACATAGGCGAAATTGTTGGTCATCGAGGCAAGGTAATCAAGCCTATCAGTATAGGGGATAAACTGGGCATAGTTACACCCCTCAGCCAGCTTCTCAATCCCCCGATGGAGATAGCCGAAGACAGGCTCCACATCGACGATCACCTCACCATCGAGGACAAGTCTCATGCGAAAGACGCCATGTGTTGAGGGATGCTGCGGTCCCATGTTAAGGACAAAGGGCTCGGTCTTAAGCTCCATGCGCTGACCTCCGACAGGATGCCCATATCATCCGCGGCAGGCTATAGAAGAACGGCCTTGCCGGCCACTCCAGCTCCCTCTTTGGGCATATAGTCTCTGAGCTCAGTTGCTGCATCCACTGTTTCAGGTGTCCCATCCCCTCCACCCCACCACCAAGAACGATTCGATCAATAGTAGTCACCAGCTCCTTCGCCATCCTCGCCCGAGCCTCAGTGGTGGCAGCAGCCTTAGAGGAGATGAGTCCGTATTCCAACTTTAGCTGGTTAAGCGCAAGTCCAGCCTCATAGGTGCTTTCCACTATCTCATCCCGGCTCATCCAATCCGTCTCATAGTTCAGCATATACT
>DAOTXZ010000077.1:0-1513 GCA_034435115.1 Dehalococcoidia bacterium
GTTATAAAAAGGCCGGGTTATCTCCCCTTGAAGACCGGCTCCCTTTTCTCGATGAAGGATCGAGCCCCCTCCATGAAATCCTCGGTCTCGAACATCAACCACAGCATAGCGGTCATGGACTCGGCAAGGCCATAGGGATCGTACATGCCCTTATAGACAGCTCGTTTGATCGCTTGTTGTGCCAGGGGTGCTCCCTTCATCAACTTCTGAGCCAATTCTCGGGCCTCATCCATCAGCCGATCCTGGGGCACTACCCTGCTCACTAGGCCTATCTTTTCCGCCTCAGCAGCGTCTATCATCTCACCTGAGAGCATCATCTCCAAAGCTCGCGAAGCCCCTATGAGGTGGGGCAAAACCATCGGCCCTAGGATGGACCCGATTAGGCCCCGCCGCACATATAGGTAGCCGAACCTAGCGTTCTCCGAGGCGAGGCGGATGTCGCAGGAAATGGCGATGTCAAACCCAGAGCCTATTGCCGGGCCATTAACCGCAGCGATACTGGGCTTAGGGAATTCGTTGAAGAAGGCCTCGTGGTACGTTCCCATGAGCTGCCCCATCTTTATCTTACGCATGCGCTCCTCGCGGTCGGGAGCTAAAAAAATGGCCTTCACATCGTCGCCGCTGTTGAAGGTCGTGCCGGCGCCGGTTACTATTAACACCCGCACCTCGTTGTCCTTTTTAGCCTCTTCCACCGCGGCAAACATCTCCTCGGCCATCTGATAGTTTATTGCGTTCTTTACTTCAGGCCGATTGAATGTCAAAGTGGCAATACCCTTCTCCTTTTCGTAGATAATGGTCCCGTAGCTCATGAATTTTCTCCTTTCGTGAGATTTTAGTTAAGCAAGGACAATGGAAAAGCGGGACATTTTGGGCTTTGAGAATCAAATTGGGGGCAGATCATGGATTTCCCCTATAAACCTTGGGATATTTTACATTCCTATTTGCTAACTGTCAAGGATAATCCCAATTTGGAGAGGCCCAGGGCCTTTATCCCCAGTGGCGGGGTTGCTTAGGTTGCCCTGTCGCCTCAGAAGCTCACAATCGAAGGCACGTCTGCTTCCGTAGTGATTACTCCTTCTGCCAGCAGGTCGGCGATCTCATCATCGGTGTATCCCAAGATCTCTTTATAGACATATTCATTGTCCTGGCCGAGACAGGGGCCTGCCTTCCAAATATTGTTTGGGGTCTTGGATAGCTGATAGGCTGGAGCTTCAAAGGCCATACGGCCAATCACCTTTTGCTCAAGGAATCTTAGGTGCTGCCTGTGCTTTAGCTGAGGGTCGTTGAACAGGTCCTCGCCATTCTGAACTACCCCGCAGGGAACACCTATCTTCTGCATCATGGCCATTATCTGCTCTGCGGGGTAATCCTTGGTCCACTCCCCGATCAGCCTGTCCAGCTCCTCCTCGTTCTCCTTCCGACTAAGCAGGGTGGCGAACCTGGGCTCCTTTGTCCATTGCGGATTGCCCAGGACTGAGCAGAGGCCCTCCCATTCCTCCTCATTGGATACGGC
>DAOTXZ010000078.1:0-6853 GCA_034435115.1 Dehalococcoidia bacterium
CTATCATGTTCTTCTTGACTCCTTGGAGGAGGAGGCGCGGGGGGGCGGTGCCCTGGGGACCACCAGGAAGGGGGTTGGCCCGGCATTTGTGGATAAGGTAGCCCGCCTCGGGATCCGAACCGCTGATCTTCTGGAGAAGGAGCGTTTTCTTGATAGGCTTCGCTTCGTTCTCAACTACAAAAACGCTATTTTGACCAAGGTATATGGAGTGCCACCCCTTTCCCTGGAGCAGGTATATCAGGATTACTGCCGCTATGGTGAGCGTGTTGCCCCCTACATAAGGCAAACCGAGCTTATGGTGGATGAGGTGTTGGAGAGCGGGGGGACAATTATCCTTGAGGGGGCCCAGGGGACAATGCTCGACATTGACTTTGGCACCTATCCTTATGTTACCTCTTCGTCACCGATAGCAGGTGGTGCCTGTATTGGGCTGGGTTTGAGCCCGACCAAGATCGATCGTATCCTCGGGGTCTTTAAGGCCTATACCACTAGGGTGGGCCGTGGTCCCATGCCCACGGAGCTTCGCGATGAAACCGGGGAGCTTATTCGGGAGCGGGGTCGTGAGTATGGTGCCACCACAGGGCGACCCCGGCGCTGCGGCTGGTTTGACGCGGTGGCGGCGCGCTTTAGCTCGCTGGTTAATGGCTTCACCGGGTTTGCCCTCACCCGACTTGACATCTTGGATATCTTCACCTCCATTAAAATATGTGTCAGCTATAGGCTTAACGGGAAAACCATAGGCTATTTCCCCTCTAGCTCCGCTGTGCTTGAAAGGTGTGAGCCGGTTCTGGAGGAGGTGGCTGGGTGGCAGGTTGATATAAGCCATCTTCGCAAATTTGAAGAGCTACCCCCCCAGGCTCAATCTTATGTGAGGAGGCTAGAGGAACTCATTGGTTGTCCGGTGAACCTCATCTCGGTGGGGCCGAGTCGGGAGCAGACGATTATGGTGAGACCGATTTTGTGACCGGGATCAAGGCCTTGCTGCTATTCTGAGGTCAATCCTGTAGTTTTTAAGCGTTGCCTCTATTTGTGCTGCTGTTTTCTCATCGGGCTCAGTTAGCGGCAGGCGGGGCTTTCCCACCCGAAAGCCTATTTTGTTCAGTGCGTGTTTTACCGGGATGGGGTTGGAGACTAGGAAAAGGGCATTAATCAGGGGCAGCAACCTGCGGTGGGTCTCGGCTGCCTTCCCTGTCTCGCCGGCGAGAAATCTTTCTATCATCTCTTTAATCTGAGCGCCAACTAGGTGCGAGGCGACGCTTATAACACCGTAGCCACCCAGGGCTATGATGGGAAGGGTATCACTATCATTGCCGCTGAAGATGAGGAATTCCCTTCCAGCACCTGCAATAATCTTTGAGACCTGGTCAAGATTTCCGCTGGCCTCCTTCACACCGATGATGTTATCAATCTGAGTAAGCTTTATTACAGTCTCTGCGGCGAGGTTGGTTACCGTTCTGCTGGGAACATTGTATAGGATGCAGGGGAGGCTGGTTGCCTCGGCGATAGAGCGGAAGTGCTGGTAGAGACCATCCTGAGTTGGCTTATTATAATAGGGGACGACCAAGAGCGCAGCATCGACCCCCACCCGCTCTGCCTCCCGGGTCAGCTCTCGGCTTTCTGCAGTGCTGTAGTTGCCGGTGCCGGCCACCACGGCGCCCCTCTTGCCCACAGCAGACCTGACCTCGGCGAAAAGGCGAAGCTTCTCCTCCCTGGTAAGGGTTGGGGATTCCCCTGTGGTGCCCGAGACCACCAGCCCATCGCTGCCTGAGTCAAGGAGTGCCACGGCAAGCCTCTTTGCCTGCTCGTAGTCAACCCTTCCCTCCTCATCGAAGGGGGTTACCATCGCTGTAAGCAGACGGCCAAGCCTCTCCATTTTTTCCTCCTATATCCAATGCTTATTTACAAGCACCTCAGCAATTTGCACCGCGTTGAGGGCAGCCCCTTTTCTGATATTGTCGGCGACGACCCACATGGCGAGCCCGTTGGGGTGGGATACATCCTGCCGAATACGCCCCACGAAGACGTCGTCCGTTCCGGCAGCAAGCCGCGGCTGGGGGTAAAGGTTAACATAGGGATCATCGAGCACCTTAACCCCGGGCGCCCCAGCCAGGATAAGCCTTGCCTCCTCAGGGGTGATCGGACTTGTGAATTCGACATGGATCGCCTCGCTGTGCCCCACATAGACGGGGACTCGGACGCAGGTGGCGGAGATCTTAAGGTCTTTAGCGTGCATGATCTTTTTTGTCTCCTCCACCATCTTCCATTCCTCCTTGGTATAGCCATTGTCTAGGAAGACATCGATGTGGGGAAAGAGGTTGAACCCGATCTGGTGGGGATAGACATGCGGCACTACACTTTTCCCTTCCAGGATGAGCCTTGTTTGGGTTGATAGCTCCTCTATGGCAGCCGATCCTGTTCCTGAAACTGACTGGTAAGTATCCACAATGATGCGCTTTATGGGGTTGACCTTATGCAATGGGTATAGGGCCACCACCATCTGAATGGTGGAGCAATTTGGGTTGGCGATGATGCCCTTGTGTTGCTTAGCGTCATCGGGATTAACCTCGGGTACGACCAGGGGAACCTCCGGGTCCATCCTGAAGGCGGCGCTATTGTCAACCACCACCGCCCCAGCCCTCGCTGCTATAGGCGAGAAGTGCTTGCTCACCTCAGCCCCGGCGGAGAAAAGGGCGATGTCTATATGTTGAAACGACTGATGGGTGGTCTCCTTGACCTCAATCTCCTCCCGCCCCACAAATAGCCTCCTGCCTGCTGAGCGGTCTGAGGCATAGAGATGGATTGAAGCTATGGGGAAGCGGCGCTCGAGAAGCACCTTGATGAATTCCTGCCCCACGAGCCCGGTGGCCCCGACAATGGCTATATTGAATCCCTTCACCTTCCCTCCTCAAGACCCAGAAGTTTGTCCAGGCCGTAAACTAGCCCCTTGCGCTTGCCAACCTCCTTAATGGCTGTGATTACCCCTGGCATGTAGCATTCCCGCCCAATAGTATCGTGGCGGATCGTCAGCGTTTGACCCTCCGCGCCAAAAATCACCTCCTGGTGGGCAAGCAGCCCGGGCATCCGCATGCTGTGAATGGCAACACCCTCCACCTCACCGCCGCGGGTTCCGGCGAGAGTCTCTTTTTTTACCACTGCCCTTTCAAACGGCCTTCCCCGTGCCTCCAGCATCGCCCTTGCTGTGGCGAGGGCGGTTCCTGATGGGGCATCAGCCTTCCCCTCATGGTGCATCTCTATAATCTCGGCGTAGTCCAGGAACCTGGCAGCAATCTTTGCCAGGTGGATAAGGATGACGGCACCGAGGGCGAAGTTTGGGGCAACAACAGCGCCCACCCCATTTTGCCGGCTTAACCTGTCGATCTCCTCAAGGTCAGCACTGGAGAGGCCGGTGGTTCCGATAACCAAATTGACCCCGTGCTTGACACAGGTGCGCACCGCGGGCATAGTGGCATCGGCATGGCTGAAGTCGACTAGAACATCAGGGCGGCAGGCCACAAGGATGGATTCGAGGTCTGAGGAAAATGGGATGGAGCCTGAGCCGTCAGGTAGGGGCAGGCGATCCTGGGCAACGATTTTCTCCACTGCCCCCACCGGTTTCACCCCGGAGTGGCGACAGAGGGTAGCAAGCACCTCCCTTCCCATCCTCCCCTGAGCCCCATGGACGACTACCTTTATCGGTTCCATCTTCCTTACTTCCTTTCTCTCTCCCTCATCTCTTTCCCTCCTAGCCCTGAGAGCAGCAGCATCTATCTCAGCAGGATGCTTAGGCTCACCAATGGGTTTTCCCCGGTAGAGGAAGGTGTATTTCTTTTTCTTGGGCGGTGGCAAATTAACCATGCTTCAACCCCTTAGCCAAAGACTCTACGTGTTTTCTCTCAATCTCAGTCATTATTATCGAGGCCTGAATCACCTGCCTCTCTGTCATCCTATCAGTGTTGTAACCAGAGGACCTCAATCTGTAATCAGTAATCATCCTAGCCAAATACAAGTCAGCCATATCCTGAATAGGCCCTCCATCGACCAGGTAGGCTACTCTTCTACGAAAAAATCAATTTCTCCCTGCTCAATGTTCATAGGTCTCGAGTCCTCTTCGGTTTTTCTCTTCGCTTGCCCGGTTCAGTGCTAGACGGGAGACGGGGGCGTCTTCTAAACGGGTAGTTTGGGGCCAGGGAGTCTTTCACTGTTGCCCCGGACAGGCGAGAAAGCCCCTGAAACACAGCGCGACGGGAGAGGTTTATCCTGCCCATTTTGTCTATCTCGGTGACCATAACCGTGATCTCGTCACCAACCTTGACCACATCCTCGACGCTGGGAACCCGGTAATCAGCTAGCTCACTAATATGGACGAGCCCCTCCTTCCCGGGCAGGATCTCGACGAAGGCACCGAAGCTCGCGAGGCGGGTTACCCGCCCGGTATAGATGCCGCCTGTCTCCACCTCCTTGGTCAGATCCTCGATGATTTTGATCGCCCTTTTTGCCCCCTCCTCGCTGGTTGCTCCGATGTAGACCGTGCCGTCGTTCTCAATGTCTATGGTTACCTTTGCCTCCTCGATAATGGACCTCACCGTTCTGCCCCCCGGCCCGATAATGCTGCCAATCTTGTTGGGGTCGACGGTCAGCTTGATGATTCGGGGTGCGTATTTGCTGAGCTCGGGTCGACTGGAGCTAATCGTCTCATTCATCTTTTCCAGGACAAGTAGACGGGCATCGTGGGCCTGGTTTAGCGCCTTCTCCAGGATATCGATTGTTACCCCCTTAAGCTTGATGTCCATCTGAAGCGCTGTTAGCCCTTTGGCAGTGCCCGCGATCTTGAAGTCCATATCCCCATAGGCATCCTCCAGCCCCTCGATATCGGTGAGGATGGCATAATTCCCATCCTTCCCTGTAATGAGACCCATAGCCACCCCAGCCACAGCCGCCTTGATGGGAACACCGGCATCCATAAGGGATAGACTTGAGCTGCAAACGCTCGCCATAGAGGTGCTGCCATTGGAGCTTAGAACCTCTGAAACCAGGCGTATGGTATAGGGAAACTCATCTTCATCGGGGAGCACAGGGGCGATTGCCCGTTCAACTAGTGCCCCGTGTCCGATCTCACGCCTCCCCGGGGAACCGATCCTCTTCACCTCCCCGGTGGAGAAAGGGGGGAAATTATAGTGATGCATGAAGCGCTTGGACTCCTCAACCCCAATGCCATCCAGCATCTGCTCTTCGTTCCAAGAACCGAGGGTAGTGATAGTGAGCACCTGGGTCCCGCCGCGGGTGAAAAGTCCTGAGCCATGGGTACGCGGCAGGGTGCCTACCTCGCAGGTGATAGGGCGAATTTGAGTTAACCCTCGACTATCGGGGCGGATTCCTTTGCTCAGGATATACTCTCTCAGCTCTGCCTTCAGTTTGGACTCAAACAGTGAAAGGACATCTCTTGGGGCGAAGGTCTCCCCCAGCTTGTCGAGGAGCTCCTTTTTGAGGAGGGAGATAGCCTCCTCACGCTCAAGTCTGTCTGGGATACTGATCACCCTGCTGAGGCTGCCATCGAGGATGAGGGAGACCGCCAGTTCAAGTTCAGGTGCAATCTCCGGGCTTTGGAATTTCATCTTGGGAATGCCACAAGCCCTCTGGAGCTTTTCCTGTAGGGCTATGATCTCTAGATTAGCCGCCTGACCAAAATTCATTGCTTGGATTAGGAGGCTCTCTGGCACTTCCTTTGCCCCTCCCTCCACCATCACCACAGCCTCTTTAGTCCCTGCGATCACCAGGTCAAGCGTGCTTTCGCTTAGCTGGGCGAAGGTGGGGTTTATCACAAACTCACCATCGATACAGCCGACGCGGACAGCGCTCACTGGTCCATCGAATGGGATGTCTGATATTGATAGGGCTGCCGAGGCACCGATAACGGAGAGGATATCCGGGTCGTTCTCCTGGTCTGCCGAGAGGACGGTGGAGACGATCTGGACATCGTTACGGAGGCCCTTTGGGAAGAGGGGCCTTAAGGGGCGGTCGGTGAGGCGACAGGCAAGGATTGCCTCCTGGGTGGGACGACCCTCCCTTCTGAAGAAGCCGCCGGGGATCTTGCCCGCGGCATAGAGCCTCTCCTCATAGTCAACAATTAGGGGGAGAAAGTCCACATCCTCCCTCGGCTCGTCGCTGGCACAGGCGGTAACCAGGATCACGGTATCGCCATAGCGCACCAAAACAGAGCCATTCGCCTGCTGGGCAAGCCTCCCAGTTTCGATGCTGATGGTTCTTCCACCAACTATGCATTCAAAGACGTGGGCCATAAAAGGGTTAACCTCCACGTTAAGTGTAACAGCTTCTCATTGCTAGTGTTTACTTTCGCAGGCCAAGCCTTGAGATGATGGCTCGGTAGCGGTTTACATCGGTTCTACTCAAATATGCTAACAATCTTCTTCGCTGCCCGACCAGCTTGTGGAGCCCGCGGAGGGTGTGATAGTCGTGGCGATGAACTTTAAGGTGTTCCATCAATCGATTTATCCTCTCCGTGAGGAGGGCGACCTGTACTTCCGGCGACCCCGTATCGCTGGGATGAACTCGAAACTCTTCAATTATGGTGGTCTTTTTCCCCTTCTCCAACAGCCTATTCCATACTCATCGGTAGTAACGTCTAGCATTATAGCATAACTTAAGAGGCGCTGTAAATCGGTTTCTAGAGCCTCTTGACAGGCTGGCCGGTTAAATGGTAGCATAAATTAGCTTTGATGTCAGCACCTTAACAACTGGATAGTGGAAGGAAGAAATATTTGAGAGTTTGATCCTGGCTCAGGATTAACGCTGGCGGTGTGCCTTATGCATGCAAGTCGAACGGCCCTGAGACTTG
>DAOTXZ010000079.1:0-3593 GCA_034435115.1 Dehalococcoidia bacterium
CTCTTTCACTATTTTCCTTCTTATTGTGTGTATGATGAAGATTATTGGGAGCATTATAAGCTTGTTAATGAAACTTTCTCGAACGCGATCGTGGAAATGGTCGAACCAGACGATATAGTATGGGTACACGATTACCAGCTTATGCTCCTCCCCAAACTCTTGAGGGAGAAGATGCCGAATATTCCGATAGGATTCTTTCTCCACATTCCCTTTCCATCTTATGAAATATTCCGACTGCTCCCTGGAAAGTGGCGTGAGGGGATACTGGAGGGACTTTTGGGAGCAGACCTCGTAGGTTTTCATACAGAGGAATACACCCAATATTTCTTAAGGTCTGTGCTTCGTATCTTGGGTTATGAGCATGATATGGGGAGAATTATTGTAGAGAGGAGAATTGTGAAGGTAGATACATTTCCTATGGGCATAGACTTTGAGAGGTTTTCCAATTCTATCGGTAACAAGGAAGTAAAAAGGGAGAGGGCAAGAATCAAGAGGGCATTGGCCGGTTATAAGGTTATCCTATCAGTAGACCGCCTTGATTACACTAAAGGCATCCTTAAT
The DNA here is from genome assembly GCA_034435115.1 of Dehalococcoidia bacterium. Classification (GTDB taxonomy): domain Bacteria; phylum Chloroflexota; class Dehalococcoidia; order E44-bin15; family DAOWNJ01; genus DAOTXZ01. Next base: position 562 of record DAOTXZ010000079.1, read on the forward strand.
CGCTTGCTGGGCTACGAACTGTTCCTTGAGAATAATCCACAATGGCACCGAAAGGTAGTTTTGGCTGTTATAGCTAATCCTAGCCGCCTGGGGGTGGAACACTACCAACAGATGAGAAGGCAGCTTGACGAGCTTGTGGGCAGGATTAACGGGAGATTTGGTAGCCTTGATTGGACGCCAGTACTCTATCAATACACCTTCCTGCCCTTGCATTCAATAGCTGCTTATTACAGCGCAAGCGATGTCGCTCTAGTAACACCATTGAGGGATGGTATGAACCTTATTGCAAAGGAGTACTTCGCAACCAGAAGGGATGGAACAGGCGTTTTAATTCTAAGCGAGATGGCAGGTGCTTCAAAGGAGCTGGGAGAGGCGATCATCATAAACCCGAACAACAAGGAGGAGATCGCAGAAGCCTTAAAACAAGCGTTGGAAATGCCCAAAGAGGAACAGGTGAGGCGTAACCAGATTATGCGGAGGCGAGTCGAGCACTATAACGTAATTCGGTGGACAGAGGATTTCCTTTCCCAATTGCGCTCTATCAAGGAGGAACAAAATAGATTTGATGCTAAATTGCTGGGCACTGATATTAGAGAACAATTGATGAAAGATTTTAGCGAAGCCGGGAGAAGGGCTATTTTCTTAGACTACGACGGAACGCTCGTCCCTGCCTGGCCTCCAGAAATGGCAAAACCCAGCCGTGGAATTTTAAAACTCTTGAAATGCCTTTCAGAAGACTCTAAGAATGAGGTCGTTATAATAAGTGGCCGTGATAAGAATAAACTTCAAGAGTGGTTTGGTAGGCTTAATGTGGCACTTGTGGCTGAGCATGGCGCATGGATTAAAGAAAAGAACCAGGGTTGGAAGTTGATAAGGCCGCTAACCTCACGGTGGAAATCTCAATTGCTTCCCCTGTTTAGAAGGTGTGCAAATAGGGTTCCCGGTTCCTTTATAGAGGAGAAGGAGTTTTCTATCGCATGGCACTATGGGAGAAGCGACCCTGAAATTGCTTCTATAAGGGCAAAAGAACTGACAGACACTTTAATCCTATTTACGGCCAATATAGATGTTCAGGTATTGCAAGCAAATAGAGTAGTCGAAGTCAGAAATGCCGGTGTGAACAAAGGTAACGCTGCTACACACCTTATTTCAAAAAACGCTTTTGATTTCATACTGGCAATAGGGGATGATTGGACTGATGAAGATTTATTTAAGGCTCTCCCGGAGGGGACCTGGTCCATAAGAGTCGGAGTAACTCCCTCTCATGCCAAATTCAATTTGCATGATCATATGGAAGTGATCCAACTACTTGAGCAATTGACAGAACCCATAACTGCGGAACGAAAAGGGCGTCTTTCTTGGTTCACCAGAAGGCTTGGCCAACTTGCTCAACGACGGCGGGAAGGATGAGACAGGGCGTTTTAGCTAGATACCGTGATTTCCTCCCCCTCACCCCTCAGACCCCATTCATCACCCTGGGGGAGGGGGATACCCCTCTGGTGAGGTCGAGGAGGCTGGAGAGGGAGATCGGCTGTGGCGAGCTCTACTTCAAGCTTGAGGGCTTGAACCCCACCGGCTCTTTTAAGGATCGGGGTATGGTGGTGGCGGTGGCTAAGGCGTTGGAGGCGGGCAGTTCGGCCATTATGTGTGCCTCCACAGGCAATACCAGCGCCTCGGCGGCGGCCTATGGTGCACTATGTGGGCTCGCTACCATCGTCATCGTTCCTAAAGGGAGGGTCGCCCTGGGGAAATTCGCCCAGGCTCTCGCCTATGGCGCCAGGATAATCGCCATCGATGGCACATTTGACCGTGCCCTGGAGCTGGTGCGTCTTCTCACCAAAAACTATCCCTTCACCCTGGTCAATTCCATAAACCCGCACCGCATTGAGGGGCAGAAGACGGCCGCCTTTGAGATCGTTGACTCTCTGGGTGATGCCCCTGATTATCTTTTCATCCCCGTAGGCAATGCCGGGAACATAACCGCTTACTGGAAGGGGTTTAAGGATTACCTCAGGGCTGGCATCTCAAAAAGGAGCCCCAAGATGATGGGGTTTGAGGCCGAGGGCGCAGCCCCTATCGCTCGAGGAGGGGTTATTGAGGACCCCCAAACTATAGCCTCGGCGATAAGGATCGGCAATCCGGCTAGCTGGCAGGGTGCCCTTGCCGCCAGGGATGAGTCGGGCGGGACAATCGACACGGTCACTGATGAGGAGATCATCGCTGCCTACAGGCTTCTGGCTAGGAAAGAGGGCATCTTCGCTGAGCCGGCCGCCGCGGCATCGGTAGCCGGGCTTATCAAGCTAGCCCGTAGCGGCACGAGTTTCGAGCGGGAAAGGGTTGTTTGTGTGATAACAGGGGCTGGACTCAAGGACCCTGATATAGCCATAAAATGCGCCGAGCCCATTATCGAGCTCCCCGCCGAGCTCACCACTATTGAGCGGGCTCTGTCTTTGGGGTAGAGCGGAGGGAATAGATGTCTGCTCCCCGTGCCAAGGTGATCGTCAACCCCGTTGCCGGGGGAGGGGCAACAAGGCGAAAGTGGCCCCTAATTAGAGAGCTTCTTATCGGTAGCGGCCTCTCCTTTGACTATGAATATACCCAGGGCGTGGGGCATGGGATCGAACTGGCTCGAGCGGCGGTGGGTGATGGCTATGAGCTTGTGGTTTCGGTCGGCGGCGATGGAACGGCTAACGAGGTGGCAAATGGCCTTATCGATCCCTCTGGCACAGGCAGGGCAACCCTGGGCATTATTCCCACCGGAACCGGAGCCGACTTCGCCCGCTCTATTGGAATCCCACGAGACCTTAGAGATGCTTGCTCCCTTTTGACCGGGGGGAGGAGGCTAATGATCGATGTCGGCGTTATCGAAATTGAGGGTGGAAGGCGGCTTTTTATTAATCAGGCTGCTATTGGCTTTACTGCCGAGGTAGTTGAAACTACAAGGAAACAATTTAAGCTTCTCGGGGGCACCGTCCCCTATGTTATCGCCTTGCTCGTTGCCCTAGCAAGCTATCGAAAGAGAGAGGTGACCC
>DAOTXZ010000080.1:0-10377 GCA_034435115.1 Dehalococcoidia bacterium
GGAGAGGCTTGCCCGGCAGATGCTCGGAACGAGACTGGTGACCCACCAGACTGGCCCTGAAGGGGTGCCGCTGAGCAAGGTGCTGGTTGAGGAGGCGATGGGGATTAAACGGGAACTCTACCTTGGGATAACGATGGATAATGCGGCGGGCATGCCGGTGATCATGGCAAGCGAGGCTGGCGGGGTTGACATCGAGGAGGTGGCAGCCAAGAGCCCGGAGAAGATCATCAAATCATATGTCGACCCGGTTATTGGCTTTCAGCCATTTCAAGCCCGAAGACTTGCCTTCGGAATGAATCTGGAGCCGGAGCAGATCCGACCGGCTACCGAGCTTGTGGGCAACCTCTTCCGCCTTTTTAGGCAGAAGGACTGCTCCCTGGCGGAGATAAATCCCCTTATAATATCCTCCGATGGCAGGCTTCTGGCACTCGATGCCAAGCTTAACTTCGATGATAATGCCCTCTTCCGCCACCGAGATATAGCCGAGCTCCGGGACCCGGAGCAGGAGGACCCCCTAGAGGCTGAGGCCTCCAAGCACCGTGTCTCCTATATAAAGCTTGATGGGAATGTTGGCTGTATGGTCAATGGGGCTGGGCTGGCGATGGCCACTATGGACATCATAAAGCAGATGGGGGGTCAGCCGGCGAACTTCCTCGATGTTGGCGGCGGCGCAAGTGAGGATGCTGTCGCCAATGCCTTCAAGATACTCATCTCGGATCCGAAGGTTGAAAAGGTGCTCATCAATATCTTCGGTGGCATCCTCAGGTGCGATATTGTGGCCAGAGGGATTCTTAAGGCTGCAGAAGAGGTGAAGGTAAATATCCCCATGGTGGTGAGGATGCAGGGGACAAATGTTGCCGAGGGGAAGCAGATCCTCGCTCAATCTGGATTGCCGGTTACCTTTGCCGAAGACCTGAAGGAGGCCGCTCGGAAGGTGGCCGGATAGAACTTTAGGAGGGTTATCTTGAGCATACTTGTCGATGAAAAGACGAGGCTTTTAGTCCAGGGAATTACCGGGAGTGAGGGAAGCTTCCATACCAGAAGGTGCATGGAGTACGGAACCAATGTTGTTGCCGGGGTCACCCCCGGGAGGGGGGGCATCCTGTTTGATGGTAAGGTGCCGGTCTATAACAGGGTTGACCAGGCGGTGAAGGAAGCTGGGGCAAACACGAGCATTATCTTCGTTCCCGCCGCCGCCGCCACCGACGCCATCCTGGAGGCTGCTGAGGCAGGCATCGGGTTGATTGTTTGTATCACCGATGGCATCCCAACGCAGGACATGATGATGGTGAAACGCTACCTAAAGGATAAGCCCACCCGCCTCATTGGACCTAACTGCCCTGGTGTTATCTCACCCGGAAAGTGCAAGGTGGGCATTATGCCCGGCGCGATTCACATGCCGGGGAATGTTGGCGTGGTCTCGCGCAGTGGAACCCTTACCTATGAGGCGGTGGCGCAGCTTACGGAAAGGGGTATCGGTCAGTCCACCTGCGTTGGCGTGGGCGGTGACCCCATCCTGGGAACTACCCCAATCGAGGTGTTGAGGATGTTTCAGGACGACCCTGATACCAAGGCGGTGGTGCTCATCGGTGAGATCGGTGGCACCATGGAGCAGGAGGCGGCAGAGTTTATCAAGAAGGAGATGACAAAGCCGGTTGTTGCTCTTATTGTTGGTGCCACTGCCCCGCCGGGGAGGAGGATGGGGCACGCCGGCGCGATTATCAGTGGCAGTTCAGGAACAGCGCGTGAGAAGATTGCCGCCTTAACCGATGCCGGAGCTACTATTGCAGCCAACCCCGCTGAGATCGGTGTCTCGGTGGAAAGGGCTCTGGGGTCTCGGGGCTAGAGGTTTCAGTTGAGAATATTGGTCACCAATGACGATGGCATAAATGCCAAGGGGCTTTGGGCGCTGGTTAAGGCGCTCAAGGGGTTCGCCGAGGTCGTGGTGGTGGCACCCGATAGAGAGCAGAGCGCGGTGGGCACTTCGGTAACTCTGCATTCCCCACTCAGGGTAACCCCGATCACGCCCCCGATCGATGGGGTGAAGGCATATTCGGTCGAAGGTACCCCTTCTGATTGTGTTATCCTCGCCTTTGGGAATCTAATAGATGGCGGGGTGGACATGGTGGTCTCGGGGATAAATGAGGGGCCAAACCTCGGGGATGATGTGTTCATTTCGGGAACAGTGGGGGCGGCGCTCCAGGCTTATCTCAAAGGCCTCCCTTCGATTGCCATCTCGATTGCGACCCCGGAGGCTCTCTCCTTTGATGCGGCAACCAGGCTGGTGGTTCTGTTGGTGCAGATGCTTCGAGCCGGCGCTTTGCCCAGGGAGGTTCTTCTAAATGTTAACCTGCCCAACTTACCTCTGGACAAGATCCAGGGGCTGGAGATAACCCGGCTTGGGGGGAGGGGGCACCAGGATAAAGTGCGGGAGGTACATGACGGAAAAAGGAAGCGCTATTGGCTGGTGAGAGGAGAGCCTAGTCAGGCGGGTGAGAAGGGAACGGATGTCTGGGCGCTGAGGGAGGGGAGGATTTCCATAACCCCGCTCAGGAGCGATCTCACGAATAGCTCTCTATTTCCTGCCCTTGAAAATTCATGTTCTTCCCTTTTTGATGCATTACACTTAGAAAAAGAAGTGGAAGGTTTTAGCTTTCTGTTTTATAGAACTCGTGATACTGGATGAATTTTGCCAGGGCGCGGCTTGCCCGCTGCTGGCTGTCATAGACCGGAATCCCTGCCCCGAGTAGCTCGGCTCTGATTTTAGTCTGTTTTGATCTCACCTCAGGGTCGTCGGTGTAGGTTTGCAATGCCACTACCAGGGGTTTGTTATTCCGCTTGGCGAAGCGGATCAAAACCTCTGTCAGTTTCTGATGCATATCTGGGGGCCCATACCTTGTCATAAACCAGTGTCGACCAATTAAAAGCACATCGATCAGAGGGTCATTAGCTATTAGCTCCAGCGTTCGCTCGAAGTTGGTGGGATTTAGCAACGCCACAGCTATATCCAGCGGGTTCCTTATACTATTGCCCGCCGGTGGAACGAAGCCCCTCAGCTCCCTCCTGGTCTTGGCGGTGAGCGTGGGCACCTGAAACCCCTCCCAGGCGCAGATATCAGCGGAGGCGACACTGATCCCCCCACCAACCCCCATCAGCGCCACCCGCCGACCTCCTGGCGGCTTGAGATAGAGAAAGGTCATTGTGAGGTCGGCGATCTCTTCTAACGAGTCCGCTCTTATTGCCCCGGTCTGCTTGAAAAAGGCACTCCAAATTGCTCCCTCACCACCAAGGGCGCCGGTATGGGAGGCGACTGCTCTAGACCCCGGCTCGGTGAGTCCACCCTTCCACACAATCACCGGCTTCTGGCGGTTTATCTCCTTGACCTGCCTGGCGAATTTCTGCCCATCTCTCACCCCTTCAAGATACATGCCGATGATCTTTGTCTCGGGGTCGGTGGCCAGGTACTCAAGGAAATCGGTACAATCCAGAGTCAGGGCATTGCCGTAGCTTATCACCTTGCTGAAGCGAACGCCATACCCCTGGGCATACTCGGCCCAGTCCTGGGCTAGGCGGCCGCTTTGGGAAAGGAAGGCGACGGGGCCACTTTCGGTGCACCCTTCAGGCCAGTATGCTAAGTTGGCACTTGGAACATAAAGCCCCATGCAGTTTGGACCAACAACGCGCAGCCCGCCCCTGTGGGCTATTTCCCTTATCCTCCTTCCCAGCTCCTCCCCCTCTGGCTCCCCCGTCTCCTCGAAGCCTGCGGTGAAGATATGGATATTCTTGGCGCCGGCGACGATGCAGTCCTCGAGCACGGCGGGAACCGCCGGGGCGGGGACGGAGACGATGACCAGGTCAATAGGATCGGGGACCGAGGCAAGGCTGGGATATGCCTTCAAACCGGCAATTTCGGTGGCTTTGGGGTTTATGGGGTGGATGCGACCGGTGAAGCCCATTTCCCGCAGACGAGTGATAAAACCGACCCCGGGAGCCCACATCCCACCACTGGTTGAGGCACTGCTTGATGCCCCAACGATGGCAATCACTTTAGGATTGAACGCAGCTTCAAATTCAGTATCCCAAGGCATAAAACTATCTCATTTCACAAGCCTTCAGCCAGTTGCCCTTGGAACTCGTGATACTGGATGAATTTTGCCAGGGCGCGGCTTGCCCGCTCAAGCGATGGGTAGGCGGGAATTCCTGCCCTTATGAACTCTGCCTGGAGCCTCGCCCTTTGCCCCGCAGCTCCCCCTACGCCCCCTCTCCAGAGTTGCAAAACAACCACCACCGGCTTTCTGTGCGGGCTTCCCTTGGAGAATTTGCTCAAAATGGTGATCTGCCTCTGATAGACATCCTCTTGAGGCTGGGTTTCCTGGGCTTGAGCAGTTGCCCCTGGTCTCATTCCGAAAAGACCGATGGGCAGGGCGAAGATGATAGCGTCGATGAGGGGGTCTGAGGCTATCGGCTCAAGCGCTCGCTCAAGCAGGGTTATATCCATCAACACCATACCGATGTCCAGCGGGTTCCTGATAATTGTCCCCTCCGGCGGGATAAACTCCCTCAGTATTTTTCTGGTCTCCTCGGTAAGTGTGGGCATCTCAAGCCCAGCCCGGGAGCAGACATCAGCGCCGGCGACGCTGTTGCCGCCCCCCGCCCCCATCAGTGCCACTCGCCGCCCTTTTGGCGGGTGGGAAAGGTAAAGAAAGGTCATGGTTACATCGGTTAGTTCCTCCAGTGAATCAACCCTCACTGCGCCGGTCTGCTTGAAGAAGCCGTCCCATATTGCCTCCGTTCCACCCAGCGAGCCGGTGTGAGAGGCAACCGCCCTGCCTCCCGACTCAGTGAGCCCCCCCTTCCAGATTATCACTGGCTTTTGGGGGTTAATCTCTTTAACCAGCCTGGTTAGCCTCCCCCCGTCCTTAACCCCCTCCAGATACATGGTGATGATCTTGGTCTCCGGGTCGGTGGCGAGGTACTCGAGGAAATCGGTGCTATCCAGGGTTAGGGCATTGCCAAAGCTGATCACCTTGCTGAAGTGAATGCCGTGAATCGGGGCGGTGCCGACGAACTGGCCGGCATGCCCCCCACTCTGGGAGAGGAAGGCCACCGGACCGCTCTCAGTGGCGGCTTGCTCCAGTGTTGATATTCGAGCTTTAGGAACATGGAGCCCCATACAATTGGGGCCAACGATGCGTAGCCCCCCTCTTTGCGCTATCTCACGAATCTTGGCGCCCAGCCTTTTCCCTTCCTCCTCCCCGGTCTCATCAAAGCCAGCGGTGAAGATATGTATGTTCCTTGCGTTTGCAGCGATGCAGTCCTCAAGCACTGAGGGGACTTGAGCGGCGGGGGTGGAGACAATGACTAGATCAATGGGCTCAGGGACGGAGACCAGGCTTGGATAGGCCTTAAGACCGCGAATCTCCATGCCCTCCGCCTTGGGGTTGATGGGATAGATACGACCGGGGAAGCCAAGCTGCTGGAGGTTGGCGATGAAGGTTGTTCCCCCCATCCACTGGGGTTTTGTCGATGCCCCCACTACGGCGATGGTCTTTGGGTTGAACGCCACCTCAAACTCAGGATTCCAAGCCATAACACACTGCTTTATCTGGAACCACTGCCGAGGGCGGGACTCGAACCCGCACGAACCAGGGTTCAACGGATTTTAAGTCCGTCGCGTCTGCCATTCCGCCACCTCGGCATTTTGATCCTTTTTCGACCTTGAAGTTTTTCTATAGTGAGCTTGCCTTGACACAAAAGTCACGGGGTTTTCACCCCGGATTTTAGCATACCAACCACAAGGTTCAAAAAGGCGACGGGCGGATTCGAACCGCCGGATAGGGGTTTTGCAGACCCCCGCCTTATCCTCTTGGCTACGTCGCCATGACCATCCTGGCTATTTGGAGCGGAAGAGGGGATTCGAACCCCCGACCTCCTCCTTGGCAAGGAGGCATTCTGCCGCTGAACTACTTCCGCATGCCGAGGAGGAGACTCGAACTCCTACGGGCTTTCGCCCACCACCCCCTCAAGATGGCGTGTCTACCTGTTCCACCACCTCGGCTTGGTGATATTTTAGTGCCAGATAACTATTATGTCAAAATGGCAGGGGTGGCAGGATTCGAACCCGCGACCTGCGGTTTTGGAGACCGCTGCTCTTCCAAACTGAGCTACACCCCTTTTGACCTATTGGACCGGCTGCCCATTAACTCTAGCGCCCTAGCTCTGGCACCCCTGGGGCGACTCGAACGCCCGACACGCGGTTTAGGAAACCGCTGCTCTATCCACTGAGCTACAGGGGCTTTTTGACCTGGATGCCATCTCTATCCAACAAGTTTTGACATTATCAAATGGAGATAGGGGGATTCGAACCCCCAACCTCTTGCATGCGAAGCAAGCGCTCTCCCTTTGAGCTATATCCCCAGAGCTATACAGTATTCTATACACATCGTATAAATGGTGTCAAGGTCAAAGGGACTTAATAGGTTGATGAACCGCTATTGACAATTTTAAGCGCATATGCTAAATATATCTAGATAGAATTGTTAACTTTTATATGTGAAGATGCCTTTTGTTGACTGCTTCTAGATGAAAGAGACCTCTTTATTATAAACCCACCTGTAATGGCTTCGGATTTCTTGCTCAAGATTTTGCTCCACTATAGGCAAGGAGCAAGTAAGGGGCATGTCTAAATATATCTTTGTTACCGGTGGGGTTGTCAGCTCCGTAGGCAAGGGGATCACCGTCGCCTCGATCGGCAGGCTTTTGAAGAGTCGCAATATCTCGGTTTCAGTTCAGAAATTGGATCCCTACCTGAATGTTGACCCGGGAACGATGTCTCCCTATCAACATGGGGAGGTGTTTGTCACCCAGGATGGGGAGGAGACCGACCTTGACCTGGGACACTACGAGAGATTCATCGATGTCGACCTCACCCGTGCCTCGAGTGTAACTACGGGGCAGATTTATAGCTCGGTTATTGCAAAGGAGAGGCGGGGTGACTTCCTCGGTGGCACTATCCAAGTGGTTCCCCATGTAACCAATGAGATAAAGGAGCGCATCAAGGGGATGGGCAACCAGACTGGGGCAGGTGTTATCATTGTGGAGGTGGGGGGGACGGTGGGGGATATTGAGGGGCTACCCTTCCTCGAGGCGATCCGACAGATGAGAAAGGATGTCGGGCGGGATAATGTCCTTTATGTTCATGTCACCCTCCTTCCCTATATCTCGACAACGGGCGAGCTCAAGACCAAGCCCACCCAGCATAGTGTAAACGAGTTAAGGCGCATCGGAATTCAGCCTGATATTATCATATGTCGTAGCGATCACCCTGTTAGTGAAGGGATAAAGGACAAGCTCTCCCTTTTCTGTGATGTCGAGAGGAGGGCTGTCATCTCTCTGCCTACGGTGTCCAATATCTATGAGGTTCCGCTCATCCTTGAGGAGGGGGGTCTGGGTGAGCTTATTCTGGAGATGCTTGGGTTGCCTCGTGGGAGTGGTGACCTCAGTGAGTGGCGGCAGCTTGTGGAGCGGATGAAGGCCCCGAAGGAGAAGGTTCCCATTGCCATTGTGGGCAAGTATGTTGAGCTTCCGGATTCCTATATCTCGGTTCGGGAGGCGCTTCGCCATGCTGCCCTCTACCACGATCGAGATGTCGAACTAGTGTGGATTCACTCCGAGGACTTGGAGAACGGGGATGCCGAGCTGTTGCTTCGTTCTGTTCAGGGTATTGTCGTTCCCGGTGGCTTCGGGGTGCGGGGCATTGAGGGGATGGTGGTGGCGGCCAGATATGCCCGGGAGCGTGAGATCCCCTATCTAGGTCTCTGTCTCGGGATGCAGGTGATGGTGATCGAGTTTGCCAGGGAGGTGCTGAATTCAAGCGAGCCCAATTCAACGGAGTTTGCTCTGGATACCATCTACCCGGTCATTGACCTGCTTCCTGGGCAGCGGGGGGTTATTGAGAAGGGGGGGACGATGCGTCTCGGGGCTTATCCCTGTCACCTGGTCGAGGGAACCCGCGCCGCTCGTGCCTACGGAGAGAGGGTTGTTTGGGAGCGGCATCGCCATCGCTTTGAGTTCAACAACAGATTTCGTGAGCCCCTGGAGAGGGTGGGACTCATCCCGAGCGGGCTCTCCCCTGACGGGAGGCTGGTGGAGATAAGCGAGCTCAGAGACCACCCCTGGATGGTTGGGGTTCAGTTTCACCCTGAGTTTCGCTCCCGTCCCAACCGCCCCCACCCCCTCTTCCGCGATTTCATCGGGGTGGCAAAGGGGATCCTGCGTGAGGGGGCTCAGCCTCCCCTTCCTATGGAGATAGGCAGAAGTTCAGTATGATAAAATGTAGGGGGTTTTTATGCGCCTCTTTCTAGATACCGCAAATACTGACGAGATTCGCAAAGCGGCAAGGCTCGGCGTGATCAGCGGGGTTACCACCAACCCCTCCCTCCTTGCCAAGGAGGAGAACCCCGATTATAAGAAGGCGATCCTTGAGGTCTGCTCTTTAATCAACGGCCCCGTCTCTGCCGAGGTCTTAAGCCAGGAGTGGGAGGCAATGGTTCGGGAGGCAAGGGAGATGTCCTCCTGGTCACCCAATATCGTGGTCAAGATCCCGGTCACCCCTCCCGGTCTTCAGGCGATATCCGTCCTTTCCAAAGAGAATATAAAGGTAAATCTTACCCTTTGTTTTTCCCTCAATCAGGCTCTCCTCGGGGCACTAGTGGGGGCAACCTATGTCAGCCCTTTTGTGGGCAGGCTGGACGATGTCGGACATGACGGGATGCAGCTTGTTGCTGAGATCGTGGAGGTGTATCGCCGTTATAATATTAAGACCGAGGTGATTGCCGCAAGCATTCGCCATCCCCTTCACTGTATCGCCGCAGCAAAAGCGGGGGCGCACATCGCCACCGTCCCATACAAGGTTCTCATGCAGATGATCGAACATCCCCTGACCGCGGTCGGGATCGCTCGTTTTATGGAGGACTGGCGAAGGGTGGCTAGGGCAGGCGCCTTAGCCTCAAAACCTGAACGGGGGTGAGAAGTGAATATCGCTGAACTGGAGACCAAGACAAGAGAGGAGCTTCTGGATATCGGCAGGGAGCTGGGCATCCCGGGGCTTAGCGCCTTGAAGAAGCAGGAGGTCATCTTTCGCCTCCTCCAGGCATATACCGAGCAGCAGGGGAACATATTTGCGGGTGGGGTGCTTGAGATCGTTGATGAGGGCTATGGATTTTTGAGGGGGAGTAACCTTCACCCGGAGGCGAATGACCCCTATGTTTCCCAATCTCAGATTCGCCGCTTTGCCCTGAGAACTGGCGATATGGTAACGGGGCAGGTGAGGCCACCAAAGGATGGGGAGAGATACTACAGCCTGCTCCGCATTGAGGCGGTCAATGGGGTTGACCCCGAGGTTGCCAAGAACCGCCCCCATTTCGATAATCTCACCCCTGTATTTCCCTATCAGCTCATCAATCTGGAGACCACCCCCACCAACCTCTCCACCCGCCTGATTAATCTTATTGCCCCCATCGGGCGGGGGCAGCGGGGTCTCATCGTCTCCCCGCCAAAGGCGGGCAAGACGGTCCTCTTAAAGCATATCGCCAACGGCATCACCACCAATTATGACGACATCCACCTCATGGTCTGCCTCATTGGGGAGCGACCCGAGGAGGTTACCGACATGAAGCGCTCGGTGAAGGGGGAGGTGATAAGCTCCACCTTTGATGAGCCGGTGGAGAGCCATAGCCGGGTTGCTGAGCTTGCCCTTGAGCGGGCAAAGAGGTTGGTTGAGCTGGGGAAGGATGTGGTAATCCTCCTCGATGGCATCACCCGCCTCACCAGGGCCTATAACCTGGCGCTCCCTCCGAGCGGCAGGACACTATCCGGGGGCATCGACACCGTTGCCCTCTACCCACCGAAGAGGTTCTTCGGGGCGGCGAGAAAGACCGAGGAGGGGGGCTCGCTAACCATCATCGCCACCTGCCTCATCGATACCGGAAGCCGGATGGACGAGGTTATCTATGAGGAGTTCAAGGGGACGGGGAATATGGAGCTCCACCTCGACAGAAGGCTTGCCGAGAAGAGGATATTCCCGGCGATGGACATCCAGAGGAGCGGCACAAGGAGGGAGGAGCTACTTCTTGATGAGGCAACCCTCAAGCAGGTGTGGCTGCTCCGTCGCATGTTCTCTGTGCTTGGCTCCAACACCCCTGATGCCACTGAGGCAACTCAGCGGCTCCTGGAGCGGCTGGCAAAGACAAAAAATAACGCCGAGTTTCTGGCTACCTTATCAAAGGATATATAAATATAAAGCCCCTATTGACAATGGGTCGGCTTAAATATATACTACTGGAAAATATTGATAAGCGTGCTAGGTGGGTATAGATA
>DAOTXZ010000081.1:0-12200 GCA_034435115.1 Dehalococcoidia bacterium
GTCACGACCTTTGCGATGCTGCCATAGCTGCCTATACCGCCTATCTATACCATAGGAGGGAGGCGGAGGCTATCGGTGATGCTGAGGAAGGAGCTATCTATATCCCTTTGCTTGACACCTTGTTCCACAATGGCTAAAATTAAAAATACTGTTCAACTTGAAAAGAAAGGGGTGGGGTTATGTGTCCGAGGTAATTCTTGGCGACAATGAGAGCTTCGATAGTCTACTCCGGCGATTCAACCGGAGGGTTCAACAGGATGGCATTCTAGCCGAGGCGCGGCGCCGGGAGCACTACGAAAAGCCGAGCGTGAGGCGGAAGAAGAAAGAGGCAGCGAAGAGGCGAAAAAGCGCCAGAAGTGGTAGGATGTGGAGATGACCTTGCAGGAAAGGTTGAGGGATGACCTGAAGCGGGCGTTGAAGCAGGGGGACTTGATCCGCTCCTCCACGATCCGTATGTTGATCGCAGGGATAAGAAATGCTGAGATCGATAAGGGTGCCACACTGGACGATGCCGGGGTGTTAGGGATTATCGAAAAGGAAATAAAGAGGCACCGGGATAGTATCGAGGCATTCGGCAAAGCGAACCGCCAGGACCTTGTGTCTAAAGAGGAGGCGGAACTTGCTGTCCTTCAAAGCTACATGCCGCCTCGTGTGTCGAGGGAGGAGATTATCGAGGCTGCCCGACGGTTGATCCAGGAGGTGGGGGCTCGGGGGCCGGGTGATAAGGGTAAGGTTATGCCCAGGCTCATCGCCCAGCTTAAGGGCAGGGCGGAGGGGCAGGAGATAAACGCTATTGTGACTGAGCTGCTGGCGAAGCTATAAAGGGCTGAGGCCTCTCGAGATGGCTTTCTGCTAATACCTATAGGTCCTGTATCGGGTAAGACCTTTTTTGACCTTTACGATGGCTTTTTGCAGTAGGCTGGCAAAAAGCCTTTGCGTTTTTGGCGGGGGGGAGTATAATTAAAACAGTGAAGGTTATCCTCCTTAAGGACGTTCCCAATATCGGTCAGGCGGGTGAGGTTAAAGAGGTGGCTGTTGGCTATGGCCGCAATTACCTCATCCCCAAAAAGCTCGCCGTACTGGCCACCCCCGCTGCCTTAAAAGAATTTGAGCAGGAGCGCCGGGCAGAGATTTCTCGCCAGCTCCGTTCGGATGTTGAGCTGGCCGAGTTTGCTCGCACCCTTGAGGGGCTTTCTATCACCATCAAAGCGCGGGCAGGTTCTGAGGGTCGCCTCTATGGCTCTATCACCAGTGCTGATATCGCCCAAGAGCTTCGACGCATCACCGGCTATGAGATCGATAAGAGGAAGATAGAGCTTGAGGAGCCCCTTCGGAAGCTGGGGAGCCATCGGGTGGCGGTCAGGCTATCTAAGGATAGAAGACCCAGTGTAGAGGTTATCATCGAGGAGGAAAGGGGCTAGGTGTACGACGAAAAAATGCCCCCCTATGACCTTGATGCTGAGGAGGCAGTGCTCGGCTCCCTTTTAATAGATAGTGATGCTATTTATAAGATCACTAGTTTCCTCAAGCCGGAGGACTTCTTCAGGGAGAGCAGTCAGTGGATCTATCAGGCTTGCCTTGCCCTTGGTGAGGAGCGGGGGGAGAGGATAGATCAGATCACGGTGGCACATGAGCTGGCGAGGTCTGGAAGGCTGGAAGGGGTTGGTGGTGCCGCCTACTTGAGCCACCTGGTCTCCGTTGTTCCGACCTCGGTTCATGTCGAGTATTACGCCAGGATCGTGCGCCGCCTGGCGGTGATGCGTCGCCTTATCAGTGCTGCGGGGCAGATTGCTGCCATTGGCTATGAGGCAGGGCCTGACTTCGATAGAGCCCTGGATACGGCGGAGAGCATTCTATTTCAGCTTCGTGAGGGTCACACCCCAGCCGAGTTCGTCCACATCCGTGAGGTGCTCGACCGCTATTTTGAGGAGGGTGAACCATCGCCCGTGAAGGAACGCCCGACTCGAGTGTTCACCGGCTTCCCTGCCCTTGATGAAATCTTGGGCGGGTTGCAGCGCGCCGACCTGATCGTGCTTGCCGCCAGACCCAGCGTGGGGAAAACAAGCCTGGCACTTTCCATCGCCAGAAACGCAGCACTGGAACAGGGGGCTTGCGTTGCTATCTTTAGCCTGGAGATGGCAAGGGAGTCCCTGGTGCAGCGCCTTCTCGCCAGTGAGGCTGCTGTGGATACGAAGCGAATCCGCCTCGGACTTCAAACTGAGGAGGAGGGGAGGAGGATCGTGGATGCCACTGGGGTTCTCTCCGAGGCACCGATCTACATCGATGATTCCCCTAGTCTGAGGGTTGCTGAGATGAGGAGCCGCGCCCGTCGACTCCATAAGGAGAGGGGGATCGATCTCATCATTGTAGATTACCTTCAACTGGTGCAGGTAGACGGCAAGAGGGAGAATCGGGTGCAGGAGATGAGCGAGATCTCCCGCCAAGTGAAGGCTTTGGCTCGGGAGCTGGATGTTCCGGTGCTTGCTGTCTCTCAGCTTAGCCGGGCTCCGGAGTGGCGTGCCTCTCATATCCCCCAGCTATCAGACCTGAGGGATAGCGGAAGTATTGAGCAGGATGCCGATGTGGTCATTTTTATCTATCGTGATGATCTCTATTACACAGAGGAGGAGTGGGAGAAGCGAAACCCCTTAAAATCATATCCTAAGGGGATCGCCAATGTTATCGTTGCCAAGCATCGTAATGGTCCTGTAGGGCAGGTTGATCTTCTCTTCTTAGAGAAGACGGCCAAATTCACCAGTTTGGAGACTGAGCGAAGGTGACCACGAAGCCTTTCTCTGGGTTCCCACAAAAGGTAAGCTTTACCCCTATCCCCAATCTATTCTTCTCAGCACTTTTGCCCCAGATCGATGACATAGCTGAGCTAAAACTAAGCCTGCACATATTCTGGACCCTTTATCAGAGGCGGGGCTACCCCAGATTTATAACCTATCGGGAGCTTATCACAGATAGAACCCTGGTGAGGGGGGTTGGGGGTTTGGGGAAGCCCGAAGAGGTTCTACGCCATGCCCTGAAGCAGGCGGTTGAACGGGGAATACTCCTCCATGTCTCTCATGAGGACGATGACCTCTATTTTCTAAATAATGAGGAGGGGAGAAGGACAAAGGAAAAGGTTGAAAGTGGGGAGATTCCGCTGGGTAGGGTCATAAGGGAACCCGAATTGGGGGTTGAGGAGCAACCCAATATCTTCTCCCTTTATGAGGAGAATATCGGTCTCATCACCCCCATAATTGCCGAGGAGCTGCGGGAGGCAGAGAAACTTTACCCCGCCTCTTGGATTGAAGCTGCCTTCCGCGAGGCGGTAAGTCTAAACAAGCGAAGCTTGAGATATATCCTGAGGATATTGGAGCGCTGGGCTGCTGAGGGTAAGGACAGTGGAGAGCTTGGGAGAGATCATAAAAAAGAGGAGACCAAGTATATCAAGGGGAGATACGGACACCTCGTCAAGCGATGAGCCATCCTCTGGATCGCTATGCCCTATATGTAGAGGGGCGGGGTTTGTCTACGCCGATGTTCCGCCGGGACACCCCAATTTTGGCAAGGCGATGCCCTGCGAGTGTAAGCGGAGGGAGCTTGAGCGGGGGCAGATCGCTCGCCTGAGGCGCTACAGCAATCTGGGCCCTCTGGTTCGGCTCACCTTTGATAACCTTATACCTCAGGGGAGGAGGGGGGATCCCAAGAATCAGGAGCGATTTGCCCGTGCCTATAAAGCGGCGAGGGAATTTGCCCAAAACCCAAAGGGATGGCTGGTTCTCACCGGGGTCAGCGGCTGTGGCAAGACCCACCTTGCCGCCGCCATCGCTAACTATTGTATCGCCCGGGGGCACCCCGCCTTTTTCATAGTTGTCCCTGATCTCTTGGATCACCTGCGCTCCACCTTCAGTCCCTCAAGTGAAATCTCTTACGATGAACTCTTCGAGCAGGTGAAAAACGCCCCGTTACTTGTGCTTGACGATCTGGGGACTCAGTCGAGCACCCCCTGGGCCAGGGAGAAGCTCTTTCAGGTCATAAATCATCGCTTCAATGCCCAGCTGCCAACGGTGGTCACCATGAATATCCCGCTTGAAGAGCTTGAGGAGCGGCTGTGCACCCGCCTCACCGACCCCAACCTCTCCCGAGTGTACCTAGTTGAGGAAAGGGAGGCTCCAGTTCTGGGGCACATTGGTGGTTTGGGGCTGGAACTCTTGAGCAGTATGACCTTTGAGAATTTCGACTCCAGGCGGGTCAACCTGCCCCTTGAGCTGCAACAAAACCTAGAGGAGGCATTTCGGAGAGCACGCCAGTTTGCCGAACAGCCCGAGGGATGGCTTGTCCTGCTCGGAACCCGCGGCTGTGGCAAGACCCACCTCGCCGCAGCCATCGCCAACTATCGCCTCCAGCAAGGCCAGCCTGTTTTCTTCATTGAGGTGGCCGACTTCCTTGACCACCTGCGCTTCACCTTCAGCCCCGATAGCAAGGTGACCTATGATGAACTCTTTGAGCGAGTGAAGAAAGCCCCCCTGCTCATCCTTGACGACTTTGGGGAACAATCGACCACACCATGGGCTCAGGGGAAGCTCTATCAGATCATCAACTATCGCTATAATGCCCGGCTACCAACGGTGATCACCACCAGCCTTTCTTTGGATGAGATCGAGAGCCGCATGAGCTCACGGATGGCCGACCCCCGCCTCAGTCTCGTGTTCAATATCCGCGCCCCTGACTATAGGGTCGACCGTGTGTCCACGGAGAGGTCAGCGCCTCAGCGAGGCAGGAGACCCCGTAGGGCTTAGGTTTGCACTGGTGAGGCTTTTGTAGTAAAATAAGCCAGTTTTGAGCGCTGAGGAAGGTATCAAGTGAATGGTTAATTCTCCAGTTCTTCTTCTTAATCAGAACTACGAGCCGCTGAATGTATGCAATGTAAAGCGTGCTATTGTCTTGCTCTATCAGGGCAAGGCTGAGGTTTTGGAGAATGGCTTGGGCGAGATAAGGGCGCTCTCTTGTTCATTTCCCCTCCCCTCGGTGATCCGGCTGGTATACCTGATCAAGCGCCCCCGTCATCAGAGGAGATTGACCCGCCAGGAGGTATTCACAAGGGACAAATATACCTGTCAGTACTGCGGGAGGCAGACTCGGGAGTTGACTTTGGATCATGTCATCCCCCGCTATCGGGGTGGTGAGCACGTTTGGGAGAATGTGGTCAGCGCCTGTATACCATGTAACCGTCGCAAAGCGGGGCGCACCCCTTCCGAAGCGGGGATGAGGCTTATCCGTGCCCCCTTTCGCCCTCCTGTTGCTCCCTTTTTCATCCCGTACCGGTATATTCAAGCCCATAAGGAATGGCACAGGTTCGTTCCCCTTTGGGAGGGGGATGAGGACAAGCTGTAGCCCTTAGATGTGCTGCCTAGTGGCGATTGCGTTTCATCTGAGGATGCTGCTTTTTACCTATAATCGGCTCGGATGGCCTTTTCTCAATGGTCACCTCGCTGATGGGAAATTCCACAACCGCCTCGCTCTCCAGTTTGACATTTACCGTCTCCTTCAGGGGATTTTCCCCCACCACTCTGGCTGGTCCCAGTGGTGTAATGACCTGTTGGCCGACCTGTGGAAGCCTCTCTTTCAGGGAGAGATACTGTTCATGCTCATAGCTTAGACAGCAGAGGAGTCTCCCACAGATACCGGAGATCTTCATCGGGTTAAGAGGGAGGCCTTGCTCCTTTGCCATTCTGATGGAGATGGTATCGAACTCACATAGATAGGTGGAACAGCATAGCGGGCGCCCGCACCTTCCCAGTCCCCCCAGTATTTTGGTTTCATCACGAGGTCCCACCTGCCTGAGCTCGACGCGGGTTTTGAAGGTGGCGATGAGCTCCCGCAAAAGCTCCCGAAAGTCCACCCTCTCCTTGGCGCTGAATAGGAAGGTGAGACGAGTACTATCAAGGTTGTATTCAGCGGCGAGGAGTTTCATCGGGAGACCATGTTTTGCGATCAGCTCTCGGCACTTGGCGAAAGCCTGCCTCTCCTTCTTAGCAAGTTCTGCCTTCTGCCTGAGGTCTTCCTCACTGGCCTTGCGCAGGACCGCTTTTAGTGGCTCGGTGATCTCGCTCGCCAGAACCTGCTTGGGGGAGATGACCACCCTCCCTATCTCAAGGCCACGCCCCGTCTCCACCACAACATGATCCCCTACCTTTAGGTCGATTCCACTGGGGTTGAAGTAATATACCTTCCCCGCTCCTTTGAATCGAACTCCAACTACATCGGCCACAATCAATCTCCCTTTCTCCTCTTTGGGATGTTTAGCATTAATACTTCGAGCACCAGTCTGGGACTGGCATTCTGTTCAAGCTGCCTCTTCGCCTCCTGAAGGCTATGGATGAAGCCCTTCACTTGGGCAATGGAATAATCCTGAGCCTCCCTAAGGAGTGCTGCCTCGTGGTCAGCATTGGCAATCAGTGCACCTGAGCCTCCATTTATCAAAAGGAGGTCTCGCCACCAGCCAATCCAGAGTGTGAGCAGCTCCCAGACTGAGTCCCGGCTCCGACTGAACTCATTAGCTAGCTGGGCAGCATAGCCAAAGCGCTCATCTCGATCGGCATCGATGAGCCTCATGAGCGTGGTTAGCCTTTCAGTGCGCTCCATTAGCAGCCTTTTATCATTTAAGGCGGATACTGCCCAACCCAGGCGGCCGGCAGAGAGCCGTGCCAGGAACCTTGCCTCCTCAGGGCTTGCCCTAAAGCGATGTACAAGTGCCTCTTCTGTGGTGGAGAGGGGGAGGGGGCAGAGTTCCACCCTCTGGCAGCGGGAGAGAATGGTGGGCAGGAGAAGCCTCTCATTTGTCGCGAGCAAGACGAACATCACCTTTGGTGGTGGCTCCTCCAAGGTCTTAAGCAGAGAGTTGGCTGCCTCGGCTGAGAGGTGCTCCGCCCCATCGATGATGAAGACCCTATGCCTTCCTTCATAGGGTGGAAGGTGTGAGGAGCGGCAGATGTTCTTTATCTGGTCGATGCCGATCTCCGTTCGGTGTGAGCTGCCATCGGAGGATAGACCCACCACCTGGACATCGGCGTGCTTGCCAGCGCTGATCCGCTGACAGTGGTGGCACTCTCCGCATGGCTTCTCCTCACCATCGCAATTTAGCGCCTGGGCTAGGTTTATTGCCAGGGTCATCTTTCCGACATGGGGAGGCCCACAAAAGAGGTAGGCGTGAGAGTGATTTCCCGCCCTGAGGCTTCGATCCAAAAGCCCGACTGCTCTTTCATGTCCCACTAACTGCCACATTCCGGAGTTCTCCCATCCCAAAACCATTGCCCTTTATCAAAGAATATCGCATCTAATCAGATCCTCATAGCTTTCGCGGCGGCGGATGAGGCGGGCTTTGCCATCTTTGACCAGGACGATCGCTGGTTTGAGAGCGGCATTATAGTTTGATGCCATCGCCAGGCAATAGGCACCGGAGGCTGGTATGGCGATTATGTCTCCTGCCCTAACCTCGGGGAGGTCAATGTCCCTGATCAGGATATCCCCCGATTCGCAGAACTTGCCGGCAATGGTGACCCTTTCGGTTTCACCGTCCCCTGCCCTATTTGCCACGATAGCTTCATACCTTGAGCTGTAGAGGGCGGGGCGGATGTTATCGGCTATGCCCCCATCCACCGTGATATACTTGCGCACCCCGGGTATATTCTTTATTGCCCCAACGGTATATAGTGCCACCCCGGCCCTTCCTATAATCCCCCTCCCCGGCTCAACGATGAGCCTTGGTTGAGCAATGCCAAGCGCCCCACAACCAGCGATGATTGCCGAGGCGATAGTCTTGGCATAATCACCAATCTGTGGGGCAGGCTCATCCTGGGTATATTGGATGGCAAAGCCGCCCCCTGGACTTAGCTCCTTAAGCTCAAACCCATACCTTTTCATATCATCGGCAAAGCGGAGCACGAGCTCTATCGCCTCCCGGTATGGCTCGAGCTCATAGATCGGCGAGCCGAGGTGGAAGTGAAGACCGAGGAGGTTGAGGTGGGATGCCGATAATGCCTGAGCTACTGCCTCCTCCGCCTGCCCGGTGATGATGGGGAACCCAAATTTGCTGTCAACGACCCCGGTGGCGGTATATCTGTGGGTATGGGGGTCCACCCCGGGCGAGAGGCGAAGGAGGATATCCTGGGCAACCCCCCCTTCTTTGGCAAGGTCGTTTAGAAGAGAGAGTTCGTGGAAATTGTCCACTACAATGCGACCGACCCCCCACCGAAGGGCAAGCTCAAGCTCATCCGGAGTCTTGTTATTGCCATGGAAGTAGACCTTCTCCAGAGGGAAGTCGACGGAGCGGGCAATTGATAACTCCCCTCCGGAGACAACATCCAGTCCTAATCCCTCTTCCTTAAAGATGAGGGCTAGGGCGCGGTTTATGAATGCCTTGCAGGCATAAAGCACTAGGGTATCGGGATAGCGCTGGGTGAACTCAGAGATAAACTCGGAACACCTGCGACGCAATGTGAATTCGTCGAAAAGATACAGGGGGGTGCCGAACTGGGCTTTAAGCTCCACGCAGTCGCAGCCACCGATGATGAGATGCCCTTGGCTGTCTATCTCGGCAGTTTCGGGAAAGATAGCAAGTCTTGCCTCAGGCTTCTTTTCTGATAGCATAGTGTCCTTCCTCAACTAGTAAGACTTTGCCCTCGTGCTGGAGCTTTATCAGATGGGCGAGAACCTGCCCCACGGCGGAGGTGTGGAGTCGTTTATCCAGCTCGGGGTAGATCGCCCCTACCAGTTCCTCTATGGTGGTCATCCCCCGCTTTAGACCACTCAAGACCTGCTCCTCCCTATCGAGGCGGTGTTGGATGAGCTCCTTGATCTTCCGCTCCGGGTCCACGATCAAGGGGCCGTGTCCCGGGCATATCATTTTTATGTCCCAGGCAAGGAGCTTCCTCAGGGAGTCGATGTACTGAGCCATATCCCCCTGCGGCGGGGCGATGGCTGTGGTCCCCATGCCCGGGATCTGATCGCCGGAGAAGAGCAACCTTTCCTGCTTCATATAGATACAGATGTGTCCCGGGCTATGTCCTGGGGTATGGATCACCTCCAGATAAACCCCGCCAAGGTCGAGGATATCGCCATCTTCGACCGTTTTATCGACCTCCATGGAGCTCAGGTGCCCTTCTGCTGCCATGGCATCCAGGGAGTGAACCACAATTTTCCCGCGGGTCGCCGCCTTGATCCTCTGAGCGCCCCCGATGTGGTCTGGATGGGCATGGGTGATCACGATGTAGTCCAGCTTAGAGAGCCCAAGGTTCTCAAGGTAATCAAGCCTTGACTTCACGGATTGATCATCATCATACCCGGAGTCGATAAGTGCTGCCTCCTCACCGAGCACCAGATAGACGTTTGGGGCAAAAAACCCCATAAACCCCCCTATATCAGGAGGGACGGTGTGAACCCCTGGCGCGATTTCCATAACTGACCTCATTTCGAATGTTAACGCTCCGTCGATTCGAAGTCAAGGTTGCTCGGGCTAAGATTGACAGGGAGCCAGCATCTGTTTAGAATTGCCTGGGAGGCGGTGGTGTATCAAAAGACTGTCCTAGATAATGGGTTGCGCATCGTCACAAGCGCCATGCCTCACACCCGCTCTGTATGTCTCGGCATCTTCGTGGGTGCCGGTTCCCGGTATGAGGATGCTGAGAAGGCAGGGCTATCGCATTTTATTGAGCATCTTTGCTTTAAGGGGACCCAGCGGCGAGGCACTACCAAGGAGATCTCGGAGGCGATCGAAGGAGTCGGCGGCATGCTCAATGGGGCAACCGATAAGGAGATGACAGTTTACTGGTGCAAGGTGGCTCGTCCTCACTTCCGCCTCGCCCTCGATGTGCTTGCAGACATGCTGCGCTATTCCAAGTTTGACCCTGTGGAGGTGGAGAAGGAGCGAGGTGTGATCATCGAGGAGCTTGGTGTGCTAATGGACACCCCGCACCAAAGGGTGGATGTGCTCATCGATGAGGTGATCTGGCCCAATCAACCATTGGGGCGTGAGGTAATGGGGACAAAGGAAACGGTGAGTGCACTCAGCCGTGAGATGATGCTGAGTTACCTTTCCCATCAATATGTCCCCAGCAACACCGTGGTCAGTATTGCCGGGAATATAAGCCATGAGGAGGTAGTGGCCAGTATCAGCGATGCCTTTGGTGACTGGCCTGGAGGGCGGCCTGAGGCCTGGTATCCGGCCAATGATGATCAGGAGGCACCACGCATCTGCCTGGAGAGGAGGGACACCGAGCAGGCGCATATCTGCCTTGGCATACGGGGGCTATCCATCACGCATCCCGATCGCTTCACCCTGAACCTATTAAACATCATTCTGGGCGAGGGTATGAGCAGCCGCCTATTCTTGGAGATTCGGGAGCGGAGGGGGCTTGCTTACGATATTCATAGTTATGTGAACCACTACCTTGATTCCGGCTCAATCATCATCTATGCTGGGGTTACCCCGAAGCTTGTCGGTGATGCCATCGAGGCTATCCTGGTGGAGCTAAATCGGCTCAAGGAAGATATACCTGAGTCGGAAATAATAAAGGCGAAGGAGCTGGGGAAGGGGCGACTGATGCTTCGTATGGAGGATACCCGAAGCGTTGCTGGGTGGATGGGGGGACAGGAGCTTTTGACCGGGCATATCCGAACTGTGGATGAGGTGGTCTCCATAATTGATTCTATCGCTCCTGAGGAACTGAAGCGGGTGGCCCGGGGGTTATTGGTTACTGAGAGGCTGAACCTCGCTATAGTAGGTCCTCTTGAAGGCCGGAAGAGGCTGGAGTCTCTGCTCAGGCTTTAGGGCTAAAGGACTAGCCGCAGTCATTTGACTGCGGCTAGTCCCTTCCTCTTAAATCTGCTGGCTAATACTCCATGGGGGGCGCTGCAGGAGCCTTTTCCTTTTCCTTGATATCAGTAACCAGGCACTCTGTGGTTAGCAGCATCATAGCGACGCTTGCTGCATTTTCCAGGGCTGCTCTGGTTACCAGAGCCGGATCGATGATCCCCTTTTCCACCATGTTGCCAAAATCATCCTTTATGGCATCATAGCCGACCCCGGGCTTGCTCTTCTTGACGGTATCAACAATCACTGAGCCCTCTCGACCGGCGTTTATGGCGATCCAGCGCAGTGGCTCCTCAAGAGCGCGCTTCACAATGGCAACCCCAACAGCTTCATCACCCTCCAGTTTGAGGTTGTCAAGTATCGGGATGGCATTAATGAGGGCGACACCACCGCCGGGGAGGATGCCTTCCTCCACTGCGGCGCGGGTGGCAGACAGCGCATCTTCAACACGGTGCTTCTTCTCTTTGAGCTCCACCTCGGTGGCGGCCCCGACTTTAATAACCCCCACACCACCAGCCAGCTTGGCCAGGCGCTCCTGGAGTTTCTCACGGTCGAAGTCGGAGGTGGTCTCCTCTATCTGAGCCTTTATCTGTTTGATGCGCATCTTAATGGCCTCTTCAGACCCCTTTCCCTCTATGATAGTGGTGTTATCCTTATCGGTGACCACCCGCCGCGCCCGACCGAGGTCAGCTACGGTGACTGAATCGAGCTTGCGTCCCCTCTCCTCGCTGATCACAGTTCCGCCGGTCAGGATCGCCATGTCCTCGAGCATCGCCTTTCTCCGGTCACCAAACCCGGGTGCCTTTACTGCAAGGCAGTTAAGGGTCCCCCTGAGCTTATTCACAACCAGGGTCGCCAGTGCCTCCCCCTCAACATCCTCAGCTATAATTAGGAGGTTCTTTGAGACCTGTAGTATCCTCTCTAGGGCAGGGAGGAGTTCAGAGACGGCAGAGATCTTCTTATCAGTGATCAGGATATAGGGGTCCTCAATCACTGCCTCCATACGCTCCGGGTTGGTGACGAAATAAGGGCTGATATAGCCCCTGTCGAACTTCATCCCCTCAACATATTCGGTTTCATAGCGTATTCCCTTTGATTCCTCCACCGTGATCACCCCGTCCTTACCCACCTTCTCCATGACCTCGGCGATCAAATCACCGATCTCCTGATCGGCGGCTGAGATGGCGGCCACCTGAGCCACCTGCTCCTTCCCAGTTATCGGGGTAGCTATCCTCTTTAGCTCATCAGTAATGGCCTTGACCGCCTTTTCGATTCCCCGTTTCATGAGCATTGGGTTTGTCCCGGCGGCGATATTCTTCATCCCTTCAGTTATCATCGC
>DAOTXZ010000082.1:0-13624 GCA_034435115.1 Dehalococcoidia bacterium
ATCTGGCGGTCGGTGCGTTCTATCTCACGCATGACAGCATCCCGCTCATTGGAGGGAATGTTGCGGATGGGGGCTAGGCGCTTATTTAGCTCTAGCATCCTATCCACCAGAGCCATCAGCTCATCGTGCAGCTTCTTCTCCGCCGGGTTTCCCAAGTTAAGCGGTGGGAGAGGGAACTTGCCAAGATAGTAATCATCCAAATCCATTGTCCTTATCGCCTTGCCAAAAATAAACCTGTAGGCATACCAGGACCAAAGCCTAGAGTTAAGCAAGGCTACGATGAAATGATAACCAAACCTGTTGTCGGTAAGCACAGTATTTTGCACCG
Organism: Dehalococcoidia bacterium; assembly: GCA_034435115.1. GTDB lineage: Bacteria > Chloroflexota > Dehalococcoidia > E44-bin15 > DAOWNJ01 > DAOTXZ01. Next base: position 329 of record DAOTXZ010000082.1, read on the forward strand.
TGTCTAAAGTTAAAACGCCGTCGCTATCAAAGGTGGACATCAGAATTATATGGTCTGTGGGATATAATACATGGGCTACAATTCGCTGGGATAGAATCTTGGGTTGCTTGAGAAAGGAGACCTTTCCCTTTGCTCTTGTTAAGACCTCTTCAGGCAAGGTTTCATCGGTCTTATGCAGGGCGTATCTGGCGATATGGTCTCCTCTATAAACAGGGGTTCCCTGTGGGTCTCTGGTTACATACTTCTGAAAGGGGAGTCCCCTTCTAGTCCTAGAGATGTCCCTCATAAACAGCCCTCGTGAGGATACCTTATAAAGGATTGCCAAATCCTCAGCGCTTACTCCTAGGAGGAAAGAAGCTGTAGTAGTTGAGACCTTTTTAGGAATAGAGATGCCAGCCTTAACCCCTTCTTTCTCTAAAGATGGAGCCTCGTAGTAAGGCTGATGTGAGAACTTTTGAGAGACAACCACTATCATTTGTTCAAGTAAAACATCCTTAAACGCCTTACTTGCATCACAAGCTACCCCTAATTTATCCTGTATCAATTCCCGACCGCTTGCCCATTTCTGGCTAAAGGCAAGGGATTTAGGGATGATATAACTGAAAAACCCTCCCTCTTTAAGTAGGCTCAACCCCCGTTCTATAAAGACCATTGCGCTGTTCTTGTTGCTCCTACTATAGGGATAATAGGCTTCTATGTACTTCCTGTCATTGTCATCAAAGTCTGCTCCATACGGTGGATTCCCAATCACTATATCAAAGCCACCATCCTTCATAATCTCAGGGAACTCCTCCTCCCAATTGAAGGGACTCTTTTCACGCCAGCCGTCGCCAAAGTAGCGGCGCAGCTCCTCCTCCGTGCCTGAGATAAGAGAATTGCCCCGGCGGATGTTATCGGCCAGCGAAGGCAGGGTCTCCTGCCCCGATAGGCTACACAGCAAAAGACTGAGGCGGGCAATCTCTACCGCCTGCTGGTCAAGGTCAACACCGTAGATATTCCCCAGTAGAATGCTTGTGCGCTCCCATTGCCCAAGCTCGGCCGGGCTTTTATTCTGCTGGCGGGCGTGATAGTTTAAGAGTTCCTCATAGGCACGGGTCAGAAAAGAGCCTGAGCCACAAGCGGGGTCAAGTATTTTTATGTTAAGTATATCATTATGGCTGTGCTCTTCTATAAAGCGCCCCACCGTCTGCCTCACGATATAATCCACCACCCACGGTGGGGTATAGTAAATCCCCCCTCCCTTCCGCTTCTCCTTCTTGGCAGTGAGCCCAATGTGGGGCTCAGCGGGGAAAAGCCTTTGCTGTGCTTCCTTTATCTCCTTTTTGACCAACTCTGGCACATAGCCTAAATACTGCTCATAGACCGTCCCCAGCACATCGGAGCCGATAGTGGCAAAGTCCCAGTCAGCAAGCCCGCCCGGAACCTCGTAAAGCCCCCGAATAATGTCAGCCAATGCGCTACTATTATAAACAGAGATTAAGTCCCAGGGATCCATAACCTGAGGGAAGAGGTCGCTATCATACAAGCGGGCAAACTCGTGAAAAATGTCTCGCAAGCTAGCCATAAGGTCATCCCTGCCCCCAGCCCCCTCCCACCGATGAAGAGCAGCAAGGAGCCTGCGATCTATAAGTCCCCTATCCTCAGCGGTGCGAATAAAAATGAGGCGATTAAGTAGCTGCTGAATCCACTGGTCCACTTGAGACCAGATAAATCCCTTATCTTTATAATAAAGATAGACTTCATTAAAAAGCGTTTCTCGCCAATCTATTAGCTGACGATAGAGTCGCTTTTCAACAGGCAGCCGTGGTGGAAGGCGACCATATGCCACTGCCTCTCTGTCCAAGTCTCCACTGGCAACCGCCTCACGCGATAGCAACCAAAGGCGGTGAAAGTCTGCGAGGTAACTTTCACAGGTGAGGTTAAGGAATGCAACTTGTCTAATATCCCTTGTTTCACGCTCAGCGTTAAAAGCCCGCAGTGCCTTAAAATTGGTAAGAACTGCCCAGGTAACCCCTTTGTAGTAAGCGTAGGCTATCGCCTGCCTAATCCATCTCTCTTCATTTATATTGACATGTAGTGGCTTAACCTCGAGGCAAAACTTAGCCACTCCATGCACTTTAAACAGGTAATCCACCCGCCCTGGGGTTATCGTCTTCTCCCCCTCAACCTCATCCAGGTTTGAAAAGTCCCAGCCAAGAGCTTCAAACAGAGGCCGTACAAAGCCATCCCTGGTATTAGCCTCGTTATAACTTCTAATGACTTGAGCGCTTAATCCCTTGTATTTAGCTATCAGCCGCTGTATCCCTTGTTTTGCTTCTCCAGGTGTTATCAACATGGCTTCACCTCAGCACCCGCTCATCCCCCACCCGCCGGGTGATCTTCTGCTCATCCAGGTGCTCCATAAGGGCAAGGGCGTATTTGCGGCTCGTCTTAAATAGGTCCCTCACCTCGGCAACGGTTATTCTCCCCCTGGACTTGATGTATTCGGTTACCTGCCTCACCATCTCCTCATAGGCATGGGCGCTGAAGACCACATTCTGGCTCACCTTCACCACCTTACCCTGCTCGATGAGGACGCCGAGAAGCTCAGGGAGGATTGAGATATCGCCGGGTGGAGAATATGGGCTCTTTGCTAGAGAGCTAAGGAAGGCATCAACCATCCCCTGTTGCTCTTCGGTAAGTTGAATCTGGTGGGAGGGGAGGCGCACCACTGCCCCCTCCTCAATAAGGACACCATCCTGAACCAGTCTCTGGACTACCTCTGAGGGGATCTTCAATCGGCTCCTGAGCTCCTCCTTGGGGATGCCGGTGCGGAGGGGAAACTGGTGGTGATAGCTTTTCACCACCAGTTGTGCCCTCTCCACCAGCCGTCTCCACCCTTGGCTGGAATAAAGGATATTCCTTGCCCCCAGGATAATAATCCTCTCTTCTGAAGCCAAAGCCTCCACTATAGCCTCCGCCTCCTCAAGCTTCAGGCTGCAGCGAGAGGCCAGAGCCTCCAGCTCACAAGGCTCGGTTATCTCCAGTGTCCCGAGGAGAACCTCCTCAGGGCTCTCCGTCTCCATTGCCGCCAGTCTTTGTATGGTAGCCCGGTGAAAGCGGCGATGTCTTCTAGCGTAGGGGTCGATAACCTCACCACCACCTATAGTTGTCTCAGGCGAGCGAATGATAAAGTAATCACCCCTGACCACCGCCACTGGCTGGGAAAGCTTGATTTGAGCCCAGGTTGTTTCCCCGGGCTCAAGCTCCTCCCTCTCCAGCAGGCGTATCCTCCCCATCACCTCGCTTGAGCCGGTATAGAAGGCGACCGGAGCATTGTGGACTAAGGGGCGTTTACAGTCAGGCATCAGGCGCAGTCGGACATCAATAGCAGTTGTTGGCTTTAGCCAGCCAGGGATGGTTACCACATCCCCCCGCCCGAGGTCACCTCTGGCAACTCCCGCCAGGTTAATGGCAACCCGGCTTCCCGGCATCGCAGTTTCGATCCTCCGCCGGTGCATTTCGAGGCCCCGGATGCGCGACCTAAATCCACAGGGCACAACCTCCACCTCCTGACCGATGGAGAGGTGCCCATCGATGAGGGTGCCGGTGACCACTGTGCCAAACCCGGACATGGTGAACACCCGGTCGATGGGAAGCCTTGGTCTGCCGACATCCTTCTTTTGAGGCATTGACTCCAGAAGACTATCAAGAGTGGACACTAGGCTGGATAGGCCATCGCCGGTCACCGAGGAAACAGCAACGACCGGTGCCCCCGCGAGCGTAGTTCCTTTCACAACCTCCTCAACCTCTGTGTTAACCAACTCCAGCCACTCATCATCCACCAGGTCTTTCTTGGTGATAACCAGAATGCCTCTTGTTATGCGTAGAAGATCGAGGATGCCGAGATGCTCTCTCGTTTGGGGCATAACCCCTTCATCGGCAGCGATGACAAGAAGAGCAAGGTCAATCCCACCCACCCCGGCGAGCATGTTCTTGATAAAACGCTCATGCCCGGGCACATCGACGATGCTAACCTCCCGCCCACTGGGCAGTCTGAGCCAGGCAAAGCCGAGGTCGATGGTGAGCCCGCGCTCTTTCTCCTCACGGAGTCGGTCAGGATCGATGCCGGTAAGCGCCTTAACCAGGGCTGATTTGCCGTGATCGACATGCCCCGCGGTGCCAATAACAAACATCGATAATTGAGTATAGCACAGCTAGCCACCGGCAACAATCAATTCCCGACGGGGGTGATCCACTCTCGATAATCTCTTTATTTCCTTTTGAGCCTTCTTTGAGCATCCTCTCTCAAGGGTGCCACATACTGAATGATCTCGAGCAGATTCTCATCGGTGGGATTCTGCTCAAGGAGCTTCTGCCATGCCTCCCCTCTCAGAGGTTCCGCGAACTCGATGATCTCGAGAAGATTATCATTGGTTGGAGGCCTCTCCAAGAGCTTCTGCCAGGCTTCCCCCCTTAGAGACGGCACATACTCGATGATGTAGACAAGATCCTCATTAGTTGGATTCTGTTCAAGGAGCTTTTGCCACGCCTCTTTCGCTAGAGGCTCTATATACCTAATAATGTAGAGAAGATCGTCATTAGTTGGATTCTCCTCAAGGAGCTTCTTTCCAGCTTCCTGCCCTAGATGCTTCACCCATCCGATAATGTAGCGAAGGTCCTTCCGAGTTGGATTCTGCTCGAGGAGCCTCCGCCCAGCTTCCTTCCGCAGAGGTCCCACACACTCAATGATGTAGCGAAGATCTTCATTAGTTGGATTCTGCTCAAGGAGCATCTTCCCAGCCTCGTTTCTTAGGGGCTTCACCCACTCAATGATAGAGCGGAGGTCTTCATTAGTCGGCCCTTGCGCTCGTAGCTTCCGCCAAGCCTGCTCCCTTAGAGGTTCCAGATGGAGAATGATGTAGCAAAGGTCGTCATTAGTTGGATTCTGCTCAAGAAGCTTTTCCCAGGCCTTTTCCCTTAGAGATGCCACATTCTCAATAATATAAAGAAGGTCATCCTTAGTTAGACCCTGCTCGAGGAGCCTCTCCAAGGCCTCGCCTCTTAAAGGCTCCTCCCATCCGATGATGGAGTGGAGATCCTTGTTAGCTGGTTCCCTTAATTTTCGTGTTGTCCCCATCTTCCTCTCCTTTCAGTTACGCCGGGCGTCTTGGGTCTCCTCTCTATTTACTTTACTTAGGGAACAGGTTCGTGAGGAGCGAGAAAAGGATAACACGCAGATAGAAATCAGTCAATATTCTGCGCCCCGTCTGGCTTGGCTGCTGTCCCCAACCCGTGACGAAACGGTTCAGCGAAGAAACAGCCGTGCCGGGTCTGTTTCCAGAGTTGGATTTTAGTCACTCCCTCGCCAGATGATGAGCGTTTTTTGCTGTTTTTGACGAGGCACCCCCTTTGACAAAGGAAGGATTTGAGGCTAAAATAGATATAATTTTGCGGGAGTAACTCAGTTGGCAGAGTCCCTGCCTTCCAAGCAGGTGGTCGCGGGTTCGAGTCCCGTCTCCCGCTCCACAAATCACGTTCAAGAAGTTGTGAACAGTTCACAAAAGTTCACAAGAGAAATTCTAGATAAATTCCTCAGTTCCAGAGCATCAGGCACTAGCCCTAAGACCATAGCAATCTACCATCTAGCCCTTGACAGGTTTATTGGCTATCCCCTCACTCCAGAAGGCATTAACAGCTATCTGAATTCCCTTACCTGTGGTAACGCCAAGCACAATTACTATCGTTGCATTAAGACACTTTGCAGGTGGCTATATCATACTGGGCAGCTTCCCACCAATCCGATTGAGAAGGTATTACCACCTAGACGGCAAAAGAAATTATTGCCAGCTATCAGTAAAGAGCAATTGGACATACTGGTAAATCATGCTGTCACGGAGAGGGATAAGGTTATCGTTAATCTCTTATGGTATTCGGGAATGAGGCTATCCGAAGCTGCCAGTGTCAAGGCTAAGGACTTCAACTGGGATGAGGGCACGGTTATAATCTTGGGCAAGGGTAATCGCTACCGCAAGGCTCTGGCTGGTAACGGCATTGTGAGGGATTGGTTCTCTAAGCATGATAGCTTGGGCATAACGGCAGATGGTATTTCAACCATGCTCAAGCGACTGGCTAAGACTACGGGGATTCACTGTAATCCGCACAGCTTCAGGCGTGGTTTCTGTATTCACAATGTTAAATCAGGCTTGTCCAATCATAGCCGGGCTTTGCTTAGCTACTTGGTGGCTATCATCTCAAGGGATTGACACGAGGCTCATTGGAGCAATGTGGTCAGTTTTTGGCGGGTTGTGTTGGATATTTGCGATGCCTGTTGTAAAGCTGATGTCAAAATAGTTTGAGCAGTTCTTTCCACTCTCTGACTTTCTCCTTAATATGGAATTAGCCCTTTAAGGGAAAGCTAAGTCCAAATCAAGATGATGGAAAGGAGGTTTTAAAAATGGCTCAGGAAATAGCCGAAATAGGAAAGGGAATGGGATGGTTGCCAGATTATCCCGATTTCCGGGATTACACCCCGGAAAGGAAAGAGGTTTCACCAAGACTTAAATCATTAGGACAAAGGGATTCTATTGGTGCTATGCTGGCTAAAGCAAATGTAAAAGATTTAGCAGTGAAATTGCCTGCCCCTGTAGATTTGAGAGCCTGGTGCTCCCCAATTGAAGATCAGGGTTCTCTTGGATCCTGCACAGCCCATGCTGGGGTGGGATTAGTCGAGTATTTTGAAAGGAGAGCCTTTGGTAAACATATTGATGCCTCTAGACTTTTCCTTTATAAGGTAACCCGAAACCTATTGCATTGGACAGGAGATACTGGAGCCTTTATTAGAACAACCATGGCAGCAATGGTTTTATTTGGTCTTCCTCCGGAAGAATATTGGCCCTATAAACCCTTCGATGTCATTGGTTCCCAGCCAATGTTTGATGCCGAACCTCCAGCTTTCTGCTATGCCTTTGCCCAGAATTATCAGGCAATTAGCTACTACCGGTATGATCCGCCTGGAACTCCCAAGGATATCCTTCTTCAAAGGATTAAGACAAATTTAGCTGCTGGCCTTCCCTCAATGTTCGGCTTTACTGTCTATAGCTCAATTTCTCAAGCAAAGAAGACAGGAAAGATACCCTTCCCAACACCAGGAGAAAGGATTTTAGGCGGACATGCTGTTGATGCTGTTGGCTATGATGATAGCATTAAGATCAAGAATACTAATCCTGGAGGTATTGAAACTACAGGAGCCCTCCTTATTAGAAATTCTTGGGGAACGGATTGGGGTGAGGAAGGTTATGGCTGGTTGCCTTATGATTATGTATTGAAAGGATTAGCTATTGACTGGTGGTCTCTATTGAGAAACGAATGGATTGATACTGGAGAATTCAAGCTTTAATTAAAGACCTCTCATCTTTTTATTTGTTTCCTAAATAAAGAAGGTCAAGTGACCTTCTTTTTTTATTTTATCCCATCTTCCCCCACTTAAATCTGGATAAAAATCCAATTTCAGTCAAAATCTCCCTCCTTGTTAGCTTTGAGAGGAAGGTTAATTTGAAAGCAGAATCTTAAAAACGAGGAGGGAGAGTATGAATAGTCAAGAAGCACTGGAAGAACTGAAAGCCATTTTAGGAAAGGGTCTTTACCCGACAGCAATTCCTAAGGTGGCAGAAATTTTAAGAAGGCTTGAGGCAGATAGCTTTGAAGCTGGCTTTGAGGAAGCCAAGGAGACAGTAGGCGACTGGTATGAGCCAGAATACGAACGCAATGAAGGTTATGATTAAAAAACAAGAGGAGGTGAATATGGCAAATTGGACAGTAGCTTTTGACAGCACCTTTTCAATCTTTGACATTGGAAGCTGAAACTCAAGAGGAAGCTGAGAGGAAAGCTGAAGAAGCCATAAAGGGTATAGACGAAGTGATTAATGAATACATTAACAGAGGGGGTGAAAGCTATGGTTTATGGATTAACAAAATCTATTTAGTCAGGAATGAGGACACGGGAGAAGAAATTTTAAAGTGAGAGGAGGCAAAAAATGGACGAAGCAAAAGCAAGCTGGAACACGCTATATCAGTCAAAGGAGGGATTTGAGTGCCAGATTACTTTGAGGGATGAGGATGAGGTAAAACTCATCCAGAGAGCAAAAAGGGTAATGGCAAGCATTATCAAGTCTGGCGGACTTCCGGTAAGGCGAAAGGGCTCTGAAGTTAGCAATGCGGTAGTTGAAGAAAAAGAGGAGGCGCCAGAGGAAAAGCCGGAGAAGACTTATGTTGACGAAAAAGGAGTTCGCCGCTGCAACCTGAGGCTCAAGAACGGCAAGGTCTGCGGTCAGCCAGTGATTGAGCGTCAGGGGAAATACGGTCCCTTCTGGAGCTGCCCCAACTATAAAGAACACGCCTGATAGAAGCCAACACTGAATAGCGAAGGAAAAGGGTCAGCCTTTCACCAAAGTGAGGGCTGACCCAAATTTTTTAACGAGGAGGTGGAAATGATAAAAGGATTCCATTGTCCTGAAGGGAAAGGAAAGCTTCCTTTTGAGGAATGTCTCAAATGTGCTGCCTCACATAAGAATACCTGTCAGTTTGATTATCCTATCCTGGCAAGCATGCACCAGAACCTCAGAGAGGAAGAAGGGATTTCGGTTTCCTCAATCCTGAACTGTCTAAGAAAGGCAGTTCTTCAGGTGAGGAACGATGTTTATCTTGACCCCAAGGAACTCTATTACTCCTTTCGTGGTCAGCTCTTCCATGCGGTAATTGCTCAGGCTCACGAGGAAGGAGCAATTGTGGAGCAGAGGTTTGAGCGAGAAATAGCTGGAATCACCCTCATTGGGCATCCCGATGTCATCTATCCGAAGGAGAGGAAGCTCGTTGATTACAAAAGCACGAGGAGAATTCCCAAAGACGATAATCCCTACGCCAACCACGGCATTCAGGTAAATCTCTACCGCTATTTGGCAGCGCCTCAGTATGAGATAGACAAGCTTGAGATCGTCTATTTCGACATGAGTGAGGTAAAGCGAATTAAAGTTTCCATTATGAGCACCCCTCAGCTTATGGGCTGGCTGGTGCCAAGACTCAAGAAGCTCAAAGAGGCTCTCAATGGTGGGAAGCTTCCAGAAAAAGCCGATAGCGAGGGAGTCTGGCAATGCGATGGCTATTGTCCTTTCACCAAACTCTGCTGGCCCAATGGCGTGCCTAAAGCTGAGGAGCTGAGGAAAAAAGAGGAAGCTAAGACCAAAGCCATCCTTAAGGCTTTAGGAAGGAGGAAAGGAGGGTGAGAAATGGCTGTGGCAAAGGATAGAAGGACGATAACCCAGATTCTCTTTTCCCGGAAGCGAGAGATAGATATCTTTCCCCAGCTTCACGGCGGGCAGGAGATTAAATATCCGGCAAAGCGAAATCCCAATAAGGTGGGCTATCTCTCGGCCATGCTCTGTAAAGCCTGCGTGGTGGCTCTTAAAGGTGATGTCATCGGGATAACCAGACTTGAGCCGCCGGGAGTAGTAATGGTCAGGTCTCGTTCCCAATCGGGAAGTGACTTTCACCATTGCTATATGGTGGATGGGAAGCTTTGGCTTCCCAGAGGAAATGTCACCTACCATTTAGGGCTTCTCACTCTGGCTGAGGGATTGATTTTTAAAGAAGAGGCGACTGACCTTCTTGATGCCCTCCAGGCACTCCTCATCTACAAAGAGACTACAACCGAGATTGATGACGAATATCTGACGCTTTTGATGCACCTTTCCGACGAACTCTACTACTGGTCAAAGTGGCGGGATGGTGACCCAAATAAGGATAAGGAAAGGCTCGACTCCTTTCAGGTCTTTGATTCTGCCAATCCGCCTGAAGTTACCTTAGCTGACTCCATTGACCCCGGTGTTATCACCGATGAAAAGAAACTGGACGCCTATCGAGAGGGTAAGCTGGTAGAGCCTGAGGAGCCGCCTGAACCCGTGCTGAAGAAGAGCCGTTTCAGGGGACCACAGCTTGCCGAGCTGGTGGAGAGCCTTGACCTTGGGATGCACTGCCTTCTGGTCGGACCTACCGCTACCGGGAAATCCCTCTGTGCCTTTGAAGCCTTTGAAAGGACGAAGGTTAAAAAGCCTGTCTTCGTCATCGAAGGGCACGAGTCTCTTAAGGAGTTTGACCTTCTTGGCGGCTATATCCCTGGTGGTAGAGGAGGCTTTGTTTGGCGAGATGGAGTTCTGGTCAAGGCAATGAAGGCAGGAGGCTTCCTCCTTATCGACGAAGCCAATCGCATGCCAACAAGGACACTGAACATCCTCTTGGGAGTTATCTCAAGGGGAGCGATAGTCCTGACTGAACACGGCTCTGAGGAAGTTAAGGTAAAGGATGGCTTTCAGGTGGTCATGGCGATGAATCTGGGTAAGGGCTATTCGGTAAACACCTTGGATACTGCCCTTCTTAACCGCTTCTCCTGTGTCCCTGAGTTTCGCTATCTCCCAGCCAAAGAGGAGGAAGACCTCTTAGTGAAGGAGACAGGGATTGACCCTGAGATTGCTCAGATTATGGTCAAGGTAGCTAACGAAACAAGGAGGCTCAAGCGGAACAAAGAGTTATCTGGCGAGATAACCCCGAGAGGGCTTTTCGCCTGGGCAACAAAGTTCAGGGCAAAGAAAGGTAAGTCTGCCCTCTCCAGGCTGAAGGCAGCGGCTAAGGTAACTTGGATGCACCAAGTAGCTGGAACTGATGCCGATGGCTACTTGAGGGAGGACACGATGAATATGCTCCTTGACCTTATTGAGACTCACACGCCAAAAGGCGAGGAGGTAAAATAGTTCTTCAACTGAAAGGGGTCGTCTCAACTGGGCGGCCCTAATTTTTCAGACAGGAGGTGAAAAATGGCAGTTCCCTGGTATGAATGGCGAAATATAAGAAACAGGCTGGTAGTTTTTGGTCGGGCTGTGCAGGGGATGTCACCTTACAGGGTGATTATTGAGCCTGACCGAAAGAAATGCCCCAGTGGCTATTGCCACTTCAGTAAAAGAGAGATTGCTGCCAACCCAAATATCTTCCCGTTACTGCTATCAAAAGACCAGTATCAGCTTACCAAGGCTATCCTGGTTCACGAGGCGGGACATCGCAGGTTCACTACACCAAACAAGCTCTCACCTTTGGTTCATCAGGTTGCCAATATCCTTGAGGATGAAAGGATAGAGAGGCAGATGTGCGAGGAGTTTGCCGGAGTAAGATGGTTAGTGAAAAGGCTTTCCCAGCAACTATATGAAGAATCAAAGCCAATAGATGAGAAATCTGATTCCCCAGGTGAGGTTGTTGCCTACTTCCTTCAACTTCGCTGGGCAAAGAGAATTGGTCAGCCGATTAAAGGTGGGCTTTCTCCAAAAAATCAGGAACTCTGGCAAAAGGTCGAGCCCCTGGTCTATGAAGCCTGGCAGGCGGAAACTTCTCAGATAGTGGATAGGAATGCCGAGAACATCGTCCAGATTTTAGGGCTTAAAGAGTTCGAGATACCTCAGTGGGTGAAGGATATACTTGACAAGCTTGGAGCTGTTGAAGGAGAAAGAGCTGAGGATGACAAGGCAGAAAAAGGAAGTGGAGGTTTTAAAGGAGAGGGTTCAGGTAAAGAAAGCGACGAAGAGCCGAAGCCCTTTGATAGCGAAGTTCCTCCCAATGACAAGAGGGAAGGAAAGGGACATGAAGCTATCGAGCCCAAGCCTTACATCGAGCTTGAGGAGAAGGTCATGCCCCTGGTGCAGGAGCTCATCGATGAGTTGTCCTGGGAAGAGAAACCAGAGCAGTGGGAATCAGTGGAGAGAGGTGGTAGGCTCTCAGTGAGGGAATATCTGAGGGACAAAGAGCGCCCCTTTCTTGCCGAGGAGGACCGAGGCAAAGCCCCTGCCACTTTAGTGCTCAAGGTGATCATCGACCACTCAACATCACTAAACCATAGCTCCGGCGGCAAGACCAGGATGGAGTCCATCGCTGAGGCGGTGATGGCTCTGCACCTGGTATGCCTGGAGCTTGGGATTTTGCACGAGGTGCTGGTTACACCCCAGGCAATAAAGATTGCCGACTTAGGCTCTGGTGAGAGGGGTAAGGCTCTCATTGCTGGCCTTGTTCCAGCCCTCTGCGGCTATGAGGACATGGGCTTAGCCATAAAAACTTATGCTATGCCGATGACAGCATATCCTGAGGACATAAAGCTTGTGCTGTGCCTCACCGATGGTGCCTGCAATGATGCGCAACTTGGCAAAGAGATATGCCGGACTTTGCGGGGCAAGGTCGAGGTGATAGGCATTCTCCTGGACCCAGACGACCATACCAGGGCTTACGTAGCTGAGATGTTCGGGCAGGATAGGGTCATTGCCTGCCGCTCTGAGGGACTGCCCAAAAGCTGGGCAACATCCTCAGGGCGATCCGGGGTGTATAGCTCTTTCAACCTAAAGGGGCTTCCATAAGTGGAAGCTCCTTTTATTTTGGCGACATTAGCCAAACTAGAGCATTGCTTGGATGCCCTGACACCTTGCATTTATGGTGTTAAATAGTTTATACTTTGTTAAAAAGGCGAGAGGGACAACTTTGGTGACTTTAGGAACCAACGTATCAGATTGGATTCGGACTCTAAGAAGGCATCTCGGACTGACACAAGGCCAGCTTGCTGAACGGCTTGGGGTCACCTTCGTTACAGTCAGTAGATGGGAAAATGGTCAGGCAAGACCTAATCGTTTAGCTGTGAAGGCCCTTGCCTCTCTTGCTGAAAGCATCTCTGAGACGTTACCTTCAGTCGAAACGACACAGCAATTAGGTATCCACGAGCCGCAGGCAACTTACACAGCCGCACCGGCTGTCTCCCTACCTGACTTCCGCACCGAAAGTGAAACGGTGCGGCTTTTTGTTGAAGGTGAGCGCTTACGATACGGCCATCTCTTCAGCCCAACCTTCGGAGTTGAAATTGCACTGATTGACGCCGTACCCCACCAGATTGTTGCCGTCTATCAACATATGCTGTCACAGCCGAGGTTGCGCTTTCTGCTGGCTGACGATGCCGGCGCTGGCAAGACGATCATGACAGGGCTTTACATTCGGGAGATGCTGAACCGGCGGCTTATCAGGCGGGTCCTTATCGTGCCGCCAGCTGGGCTGGTTGGCAACTGGAAACGAGAGATGCGAACTCTATTCTCCCTTAACTTTCGAGAAGTCACTGGCCCAGATTGCCGCTCAGATAATCCTTTCACTGGCATCGGGAGCGATCTGGTTATTGTGAGTCTAGACACATTGGCCGGGGGTAAAGCCTTTGAACGTCTGGCGGATCCGCAGACTTCTCCATATGAC